>NZ_JASATQ010000039.1:0-49068 GCF_038440415.1 Sphingomonas sp. OTU376
CCCCCCCCCCCCCCCCCCCCCCCCCCCCCCCCCCCCCCCCCCCCCCCCCCCCCCCCCCCCCCACCAGGGCGATCAGGGAATGTTGGAGACCCGTCCCTGCCAGGCATTCGCGGTGAAGAACTCACCCGTCCCGGTCTTGAACGCGCCCCCCGCCACGGCATCCCCCTTCAGCTGCCAGGCGAGCCAGGCCGTCGGATAGCCCAGATAGCCGTACACGCCATTGGCGCAGGCCTTCAGGAAGCCGAGCAGGCCGCAACCCGGCGTGCCGGTGATGTCGTTATGGTTGGCGCCCTTCAGCAGCCCCTTGGCCTTGAGCATCGTGGAAGGCGTGGCGTTGTACCAGGCGGTCTGCGAGTTGAGCTGGGTGCCGCCGCTCTGCGTATCCGGCGCGATCAGGCTGTCGGCGGTGCCGCTGACATAGAAGATCGACCCCGATCCGCCGGTCAGCGTGGGCGTGAGCAGGCAATTGTCTGCCGGATTGCACCAGTTCTGGTTCGGCAGCTCGAACGTCACCGTGGTCTTGATCACGCCGCCCGAGTGGAACATCGCATTGGCGGCGCCGGACGCCCCCTGCGAATGCCCCGCCGCGCCGACATGCGCGAAATCGATGCGCTGGTAGAAGGGGCTGGCCGGGTTGGTATCCTGCGCCTGCATATAGGCGAGCGAATCCAGGACGGTGTTGCCATAGCCGGTCTGCTGGTCGCGTGTCGCCACCACGACGAAGCCCCAGCTCGCGAGATGCTTCAGCCAGTTGGGATAATTGTCCGCGGTGGAGCCGGTGCCGTTGGCCCACAGCACCAGCGGCAGGCGGGTGTTCAGCGAGGCGATGTTGGTCGGATAGAAGACATCGCACTGGTTGCCCTTGGAATCGCAGGCGACGGTGGAGCGCGTCTGGGTCGTCGCATAGGCGCCATTGGCGTAATATTGCGTCTCGACCGGACCGGTCGGCGCGTTGGGGACGGACTGCGCGGCCGCGGGCATGGCCGCCGCCAATGCGGTGGCCGAAACCAGCGTGATGCATATCGCTCGGGATAGTCGCTTCATCTGCCTCTCCTTGCGTTTATCGTTTTCTCCTTCGAACCGTATCGGTGGCGGCGAATTGGTGCCGGACCGAACGGTTCGGCCGCGCGGAGTGGCGAGCAGAAGCTGGTTTTGGCGTATGGCGCACCGGCCCCCTGGGCTTTGATGCAGTGATATCCTCTCCCGATCCCGGTCTCCGCCGGTGACCAAAGGCTAGCCGCACATTTACATGCAATCAAGAATGTATGTATGTAAGTTACAGCGCTGCCAGACAGCCGCTAGCCCGCTCGGCCGTGGCCGACCGAACCCAAAGCACTTCATGCGAGAGAAGAGCGCCCGCCGGATCTCCGGCGAGCCGCCGGTTCAGGCGCGCAGCAGGTCCTGCAACGGCCTGGCTATCTGCACATCGGGAAACAGCTTGCGCGCCGCGGTCTGCGGCGACAGGTCGAAATGGGTGGCCAGCGTCGAGCCGATCACCGCGTCTAGCCCCAGCGTCGGCTTGAGGTCGCGGCTTTCATAGAGCGCCGCATCCGCCAGGCCCGGCCAGTCGGCAAGCACCCTGCCCCCGTTGACCGCGCCGCCCATCAGCATCGCGACCGAACCGGTGCCGTGATCGGTACCCTGGGTGCCGTTGACCTTCACCGTGCGGCCGAACTCGGTGGCGACCAGCACCACCGTGTTGCTCCACAGCGGCCCCAGCCCCGTCCTGAGCGCGCCGATCATCTGGTCGAGCCCGTTGAGCTGGCCCTGCAGTCGCCCCTTCTGCCCGGCATGGGTGTCCCAGCCGCCGGTCTCGATCATCGCGATGCGCGACCCGCCCGGCGCCGCGAGCATCTTCGCGGTGAGCGTGCCGGTGTCGGCAGCGTTCTTGCCGTTGTTCGAGGCAAGGTCGCCGGTCAGCATGCGAGTGGCGGTCGCCTGCTCCCAGATGCCGTGAAGCTGGGCGTCGCCCTGGTACATCTGGCTCACCCGGGCGAGCAGATCGTCCGAAGCGTCGGGCAGTGACGAGGGCGCATAGCTCGCCACCTCCACCGGCCCGCGCAGCGCCATCGGCACGGTCGCGGCCAACGCGATCGCCTTGTCGTCGGCGGGCAGCATGGTCAGCAGCCGGTTCAGCCAGCCGTCCTTGAGCTGATAGGCCGAGGTACCGCCGGTCTCGAGCACGTTCTGCCCATCGAAATGCGAGCGGTCGCGATAGGGCGAGGCGACGGCATGGAGGAACAGCGCCTGCTCGGCGCCGTACAGGCCCATCACATTCTTCATCGCCGGATGCAGCGCGAACATGTCGTTGAGCTTCGGCGCCGCCGCGAACTCCTCCGCCAGCGCCCCACGCTGCCCGGCATAGGCAGGATCGCCCACCGGCGCGACGGTATGCAGGCCATCCGCCGCACCGCGCTGGATGATGAAGACGAAGCGCCGGTCGGTCGCCGCGCGGGCAAAGGCGATGCGCGAGCCGAAGGCGGTGGCGAGCATGGCGGAAGCGCCCAGGCCCACGAAGTTGCGACGGGAAAGTGCGGTCATCGGATCACCTCCGCATGAATTCGGGCGAGACGAGCATCAGGGCGAGGCCCTGGCCCGGGCTCTCGGCACGCGCGATCGACTGCGTGGTCGAGGGGGTAAGCGTGCCGGGAAACAGTTCGGCGGCGCGGGCGCGGGCGTCGATCGTATCCTTGGCGCGGGCGGCCATGCGCTCGGCCGCCTCGACCCGGCGCATCACCGCGTCCGGCCCGGCCCAGGCACCGGCGACATCGTCCCAGCCCGCCGGCGATCCCGGCTTCCAGGTCGGCTGGCCGAGCTGGCCCATCAGGCCGTTCACCGCCTGGGGCTGGACCTGCTGCGTGCCGAGCGCGCGCATCGCCGAAATCGACCATTCCCAGGGCGACTTGAACTTGGCCGGCGTCGGCGACCAGCACTCCGGCGAGGCGATCAGCGCGCGGTACACGGTCGGCAGATCGCCGCCCGAGGACAGGAAAGCCTTTTGCAGCCGCGCGACCAGCGGCGCAGGCGGATCGTCGCTGGCGAAATGGCGGGCGAGCTTGGTGGCGATATGCTTCGCCGTCGCCGGATGGGTGGCGAGATAGTCGAGCACTTCGCTCGCCTGCTCTTCGCCTTGCGCGCTCCATTGCCTGCCCAGGATCGTGCGGGTGCCCGGCTCGTGCATCCGGTCGGCGAACAGGAAGCTGCCCGGCTGGCCATCTACGGCACCGACATAGCGCGCGCCGGGCCCACGCCCGATACCCGCCACGGTGAAACCGGTCATCGCCCGGGCGAATTCGGTGACGTCCGCCTGGGTGTAGACGCTGCGCACGCCGAGCGTGTGGAGCTCCATGATCTCGCGCGCCAGATTCTCGTTGAGGCCGCTGCGCCGCCCGCGCTGGCGCTGCGCCACTGCGCTGTTGGGGCCGACCGACACCGCCTGGTCGAGATAGAGCAGCATCGCCGGGTGGCGCTCGACCGCGTTCAGCATGTCGCCGAACTTGCCCATCACATGCGGGCGGATCGCCTCGAACTCCATCGTGCCCGAAAGACCGACCAGCTCGAGCTTGTCGGCGGAGACGGCGAAATGGTTCGCCCAGAAATGGACGAGCCGCTCGGCGAAGGGCGTCGGCGAGGTGATTGCGGTCAGCGCCCGGGCCGAGACCATGCCGACATAGGCCTGTTGCTGCACCCGCCGCGCTTCGCGCCGGGCGATCATCGCGGCATCCTCGCCCTGATAGACCGGCTTGGCTGCCGGGCCGCCCTGCATCGCCGGTGCCGCCGCCTGCATGTCCTGCATCGCCATGCCCTCGGCCATCGCCGGCTGCGCGCCGGCTGGTTTGGCGGGCGCCGCGGCAGCGGGTCTCGGCTTGGGGTTTTCCAGCCGGAGGAGCCGCTGGCGCTCATAGAAATCGGCAAGCTCGCTTGCGACCTGCGCGCTGGAAGCCTGGGCGGCGATCGCCTGGGGTCGCGGATCAAAGGCGGCGATCTGCCCGGCGAGCCATTTGCCGGGATCGCTCCCTACATCCTCGCCCGGCCTGGCGCCGAGCCCGAAGCGGTTTCGCGCGATACTGGCGTCCGACATGCGACTCCCCTGTAACGGTATTTCTCCGGAATACGTCCCAAGTGTCGCAGAAGTTTGCCAGGCTTTCGGCTCGTCGCCTGCATGCACCGTTTCATCGGTTGCGTTTTCTGCAACTGGGCCCAACTTCCTTTGCGATTGATGCTTTTGCTGCGTCGCAACATAACTCGGCGCAAGAACAGAACATATTGGATGCTGATCTGGCTTCTTTATCAATAAGGAGAAAGATCGTGACGAAGTTCCTTTTCGCGGCTGCCGCCGCCACTCTCGCCTTCACCGCCCCCGCCGCGATCGCCGGCGAGCGCAGCTTCACCCATGAAGGCGTGACCTATACCTATTCGGTCACCAGCAAGGACAAGGTCCAGGTGCTCGAAGGCCGCACCAACAAGGGCGGCGAATTCCGCCTGAACGTGAAGAACGGCTGGGTCGACGGTTACGTCAACGACACCCGCGTCTCGTTCCGCGCGCCGAAGGACAAGAGCGGCGCGGTCCTGGCCGCACGCTGAGCTAGCCCCCTCCCTCTGGGGCTGAACGAAAGGCCGGGGCGGCAACGCTCCGGCCTTTCTTGTGTTCAGAAGCCTTCGGGCAGGTCGATCGTGCCGACCAGCTGCTTGTAGCGGGCGATGGCGTAGCGATCGGTCATGCCGGCGATGAAGTCGGCGATGTGGCGGCTGCGCGCGGGTTCCGCCTCGGGCAGCGCCCCGGCCCATTCGGCCGGCATCAGCGCGGGATCGTCGCGATAGGTGGCGAACAGCCCTGCCACCACTTTATGCGCCGCGTCCGCCGCGGCGAGCTGGCTCGGATGGTGGTAGAGATTGGCGTACATGAAGCGCTTCAGCCCGCGCTCCGCCTCTCGCATCCCGTCGGAGAAATGGGCGAGCACCCGCCCCGCCGCGCGCACGTCGGCCACCGTCTCGACGCCACTCTCGGCGATGCGCTTGCGGGTCGCGTCGATCAGGTCGTTGACCATCAGCCCGATCTGCGCGCGGATCAGCTCGCTGATCAGCCGCCGCCGCTCGCAGCCGGGGAACTTAGCTTCCACCTGTCGCCAGCCCTCGGCGACCATCGGCAGCTCGAACAGCTGGTCGAGCTGGAGCAGCCCGGCCCGCAGCCCGTCATCGATGTCGTGATTGTCATAGGCGATATCGTCGGCGATCGCGGCGACCTGCGCCTCGAGCGAGGCCCAGCTCTCCAGCTCGAGCGGGAACGCCGCATCCGCCTCTGCCAGCGCCCACTCCGGGTGCGCGATCGGGCCGTTATGCTTGGCCAGCCCCTCCAGCGTGTCCCAGGTCAGGTTGAGCCCGTCCCAGGCCGGATAGGGCCGTTCGATCGTGGTCAGGGTGCGCAGTGTGTTGCCGTTATGGTCGAACCCGCCCTGCCCGGCCAGCGCCTCGCCCAGCGCCTTCTCGCCGGCATGGCCGAAGGGCGGATGGCCGATGTCGTGCGCCAGGCACAAAGCCTCGGTCAGGTCCTCGTTGAGCCCGAGCGTCCGCGCGATCGCCCGGCCGATCTGCGCGACCTCCAGGCTATGGGTGAGCCGCACCCGGAAATGGTCGCCGTCGGGCGCCATGAACACCTGGGTCTTGTGGCGCAGACGCCGGAAGCTGATCGAGTGGATGATCCGGTCGCGGTCGCGCTGAAAGGCGTCGCGCGGGCCCCGGGCGGTGCCGCCGGGCTCGGGATGGAGACGGCCGCGGCTGGCTTCAGGCGTGGAGGCCCAGGAGGAAATCGCTTTCACGCGGGTGCCCTAACAGTCCAGATCTCTCCCGTCATGCTGAACTTGTTTCAGCATCCAAATCTCCCCACGCGATACCGCTTGAGGCACGTTGGACCCTGAAACAGGTTCAGGGTGACGAAGTATTGGAGCAAGCCGAACGTCCGATCACAGCGCCAATTTCGTCACCTTCTGCCCGGCCTCGCTGGTGAAGACGAAGCCCGAGACGCCTTCCTTGCCCAGCGCGTTGACAAAGGCCTGTGCCTCGGCGCTGGTCTTGAACGGGCCGGCGAGCACGCGGTTGGTGGCGCGCAGCGGCGTGGTCCAGGCGCCCTTGCCCTTCATCAGCGCCGGCGCCTTGGCGACCACGCCCTTCCAGGCCTTGGCCAGCGTATCCGGGTTGGCGCCGCCGGCGACCTGCACCCAGATGCGGCTCGGATCGGTCTTGGCCGGATCCGGCTTCTTGGGATCGGGCTTCTTCGCCTTGGCGTCCTTCGGATCGGGCTTGCCGCCCTTCTTCGCGTCCTCGGGCGACGTCTTGGCCTTGGGATCGGGCTTGGCCTTGGGGTCCGGCTTCTTGGGATCGGGCTTGGCAACGACCGGCTCGGGCTTGGGCTTCACCGGCGGCACCGGCTTCGCCTCGGCAACGCGCGCCGGAGCGGGTTCGGGCGCGGCGGCGGGCACCGGATCGGTCGGCGTCGCGGTGACGGTCGCGAGTTCCTCGGCCGGAATGGTGATCCCGCCGACGATCGCGGCGAGCACCGAATCCTCCTGCCCCACCTTGGCCGGGCCCGGCGGCGTGGGCTCGGGGCGCGGCGGCTGTCGTACGGGCTGCACCACCGGCTCGGCTTTGGCGAGCGTGACCGGGGCGGGCGCCGGTGTCGGCGTGGGCACCGCGGGGGTCGGCGCAGGCGCCGGGCGGACAGGCGCCGGCGAGGCAGCAGCCATCCGCACCGGCGCAGGCGTGGGCGTGGGACGAACCGGCGCCGGCACCGGCCGCTCGCTGGTCTCGCTCGGCTCCTCCTCGCGCTTCGGCTGCGGGATCGGCTGCACGATCTCGGCCGGCGGCGCCACGAAGCGCGGCGGCGGCGGCAGGTTCTCGTCCGCCACCGGCTGCTGCACCGGCGCGGGCACCGGACGCGCCGCGGCGACGGCGGCAAGCTTCTCGTCACGCTCGCGATCCCTGCGCGAGCGGCGGTCCCTGCCCTTGGGCTCGGGCGCGGGCGCCACCGGCTGGGCGACCGCGGCCATCTGCACCGGGCGAGGCGCCGGCACATAGCGCGGCAGGTCAGGCGCCATCCGCGCATCGGCAAGCCGCGCCTGGGTCGGCGACAGCTCGCCGAAATGTACCGCAAAGGCGCGGTCCGCCGGGTTCAGCCCGCCAAGCCGGCGGAAGAACGGGATCAGCGACTGGCCCATGGTGCCCGGCATCATGCTCGAGGCGATCTTCTCCGCCCCCGCCGTGTCGCCGTTCATCGCCAGGATGAAGGCGCGCGCACGCCAGGCGGCACGATCGCTGCGGCGGAGCAGCGGATCGAGCACGCGCATCGCCTCGTCCTTGTCGCCGGTGATACCCAGAGACAGCGCATAGCGGCGGATCGTCTCGGCATCGTCGCGGTCGCCGGCGAGCGCGAGCTTGTAGTCGCGCTGGGCAAGCCCGGGCTGGCCGAGCAGGTCATAGGCGAAGCCGCGATCGGCGGCATAGGCGCGCGGCGCCAGCCCGCCCGCCTCGGCCGTCTGGAACAGGCGCAGCGCCTCGCCCGGCCGCTCGAGCCGCACCAGCACCATCGCCCGCCCCGCGGCAATGCGCGGATCGCCGGCATTGATCGTCTCGGCGCGCTGGAAAAAGGCAAGCGCGGCGGAGGTATCGCCCAGCCGCGCGCTGGTCATGCCGGCATCGACCAGGGTCGCCAGGTCGCGCGGATCGCTGGCGAGCATGCGGATGTCGTTGGCCAGCCGGTCCGCATCGGGATTGGCCTGGGCGACGACTTCGGTCTGGGCGAAGGCGGGCATGGCCTGCGCGGCCGCAAAGGCCAGCACAGCGATGCCGATAAAGCGATTCCGGTTCATGTCCCCGCCACCTGCGCGCAATTGCGCTGAACCGCCAATGACGGCGCCGGCACGGTTCGCCGAAGCGAGACCGGCCGGCGACGAATGGCTTACTGGTTGTTCTGGCTGCGCAGGAAGCGCGGAATGTCGAGCGGATCCTTGTCCGCATCGTCATCCGACTTGGAGGCACCGCGCGAGGCCATCGCCATGCGCTCGAACAGCGTGCCGCCGCTCTTCTTCGCCGGCTTCTCGACCAGCGGCGAGGCTTCTTCCTCGTCCCCGCCGGTCAGCCAGCGGCGGCGCGTGGTCGGCGTCGCGGCAGGCTCGTCGATCGGGGCGACGGGCGCTTCGGGCACCAGGCTGTCGGCACCGAGGACCAGTTCGTCCTCGTCCTTGCCGTCATCGACCCAGTTAGACTGGACCGGCGCGGCCGGCTGCGGCTCGGGCTCATAGGCTTCGGGCACCGGCGGCGAGAGCGACACGGGCTCCTCGGCGACGGGCTCATAGGCCTCGGGAACCGGCGGTGCGAGCGGTGCTTCCTCGGCTACCGGCTCTGGCGCAGCTTCGGGCTCCGGCGCGGCGGCAGGCGCCGGGTCGGCCGTGGTGCGGCGCGGGGTCGAGAAGGAGAAGACGCGCGGCTGCTCGGCGGCGCGCGGCGCGGCCACCGGCTGCGCTTCCGCATCGATGCCGGTCGCGACGACCGAGACGCGGATCTTGCCCTCGAGCTCCGGATTGAAGGCCGAGCCCCAGATGATGTTCGCGTCCGGATCGACCAGCTCGCGGATATGGTTGGCGGCTTCGTCGACTTCGAGCAGGCGCATGTCCTCGCCGCCGGTGATCGAGACGATCACGCCCTTGGCGCCGTTCATGCTCACGCCGTCCAGCAGCGGATTGGCGATCGCCTTCTGCGCGGCGATGAGCGCGCGGTCGTCGCCCTCGGCCTCGCCGGTGCCCATCATCGCCTTGCCCATCTCCTGCATCACCGAACGGACGTCGGCGAAGTCGAGGTTGATGAGGCCCGGCATGACCATCAGGTCGGTGATGCCGCGCACGCCCTGCTGCAGCACCTCGTCGGCCATCTCGAACGCTTCCTTGAAGGTCGTGTTCGCATTGGCGATCAGGAAGAGGTTCTGGTTCGGGATGACGATCAGGGTATCGACGTACTTCTGCAGTTCGTTGATGCCTGCCTCGGCCGAAGCCGCACGGCGCTTGCCCTCGAAGGCGAACGGCCGGGTGACCACGCCCACCGTCAGGATGCCCATGTCGCGGGCCGCCTTGGCGATGACCGGCGCGGCGCCGGTACCGGTGCCGCCGCCCATACCGGCAGCGATGAACACCATGTGGGCGCCCTCAAGCGCCTTCTGGACGTTGTCGATCGTCTCTTCGGCGGCGGCGCGGCCGATCTCGGGACGGCTGCCGGCACCCAGGCCCTGGGTGATCTTGGCGCCGAGCTGGATGCGGTGGCCCGCGCTCGACTGCTTGAGCGCCTGCGCATCGGTGTTGGCGACAATGAAGTCGACGCCCTGCACGTCCGCGCGGATCATGTTCGCGATCGCGTTGCCGCCCGCGCCGCCCACACCGACTACGGTGATCTTGGGGGTCAGCTCGTCCACGTCGGGCGGAAGGAAATCGATACTCATCGCCTTAGTCTCCCTGCGTCCGGGTGGCCTGTCACGAACGCGTAATCTGTCGCCCGTTCTGCACGAACGCGGAGGGCGACTCTAGAGGGAACGCGAAGTTACCAACGCATTTCTTCTAATAATTTGCCCGGAATGCCGCGATTAGCCGCTGGAACAGGGCTCCCGGGTTGGTCCGGGTGACCATCTGGTGCCGACTGGGCTCCAGCGTGCGCAGGTCGATCGGGTTGGCCGCGGCGAAGCGCGCCAGGCCCGCCAGCGTGGCGAAGGCCGGGCCGGCATGCGCTTCCGGCAGCGCCACCAGCCCCTTGGGCCGGCCGACGCGCACCGCGCTGCCCAGGAACTGCTGGGCGTAATCGGCGACGCCCTTCAGCTCGGCACCGCCGCCGGTCAGGACGATCTGGCGGCCGGCCGGATCCTCGAAGCTCAGCTTCTTCAGCTCCTTCTGGATCTCGCCCATCAGCCGCTCCAGCCGCTTGCGGATGATCGCGTTGAGCTGCGCCTTGGTGATGCGCGGGCCTTCGGTGCCGTCATCGGGGATCGCCGGCACGACATCGATCATCTCATGATTGTCGCGCGGGCTCAGGTTCGCCGAGCCATGGAAGCACTTGGTGCGCTCGGCCCAGGCACGCGCGGTGCCGAAGGACGAGGCGATATCGTCGGTGATGTCGGCCGAGCCCATCGGGATCGAGGCGAGGCCCGAAAGCACGCCCTGCGAGAAGACCGAGACATTGGTCACGCCCGCGCCGATCTCGACCAGCGCGACACCGAGCTCGCGCTCTTCGTCGGTCAGGCAGGCCAGCCCCGTCGCCACCGGCGCGGCGATGATCGAGCGGACTTCGAGATGCGCCGAGCGGACGCAGTGATCGAGATTGCGCACCGGCGCGCCGTCGGTCGCGACGACATGGATGTCGACGCCCAGGCGCTCGGCATGCAGCCCGAGGGGACGGCGCACGCCGGCAAGGCCGTCGACCGTGTAGCGGGTCGGCTGGGCGTGGAGCACCATCTTGCCCTGCGGGTCGATCGCGTCGCGGCCGGCGCGGAGCAGCTCGTCGATGTCGTTCTGCTCGATGCGGTGGCCGCCGAGATCCGATTCAAGCCGGACGATGTCCGAGATCAGGCCACCGGCGGAGAAGCTCACCCACACGTCTTCGATGTTCTGGCCGGCGATGCGCTCGGCCTGCTCCACCGCTTCGCGGATGGCGAGTTCGGTCGCGTGCATGTCGGCGACATAGCCGCGCTTGACGCCTCGGCTCTCGCGCTGGCCGGTGCCGAGCACCACCAAAGTGCCGTCGTCGGACCGCTGCGCGATCAGCGCCGAGACCTTGGACGACCCCACGTCCAATGCCGTGATCAGCCCTTCCGGTGCTACCTTCGCCATCTGCCCCTCATTCGAAAAAACGCTTAATACTCAATTCACCATATGAATCAGGATTTTGCCCTGATTACAACTACGGTGTTACTCATAATCCCGTCGCGGGCGGCGCGCCGATCGCGGCGGGCCGGCGGACGACCAGATTATCGGGGTCGCGCATGTCGAACCCCAGGTTTCCGCGGCCGAGCAGCCGATACGCCCCATCCTTCTCGGCGAAGGTCTTGAGCGCGTCCTTCGCTTCCTTGTCGCCCTCGGGCAGCTGGAGCTTCTCGCCGGTATCGAAGATGATATCCCAGCGGCGATTGCCCACCCAGGTGGCGGCGCGGACCAGCGGCTTGAGCGCGGGCGCGCTGTCCATCAGGTCGCGGCGCGCGGGCTCCTGGTTGTTGGCGCCGTCGCCGATCAGCAGCGGCAGGTCCGGCATCGCTTCGCGCGACACCGGCTCCAGCGGCACGCCGGTCGGGTCGATCAGCATCAGCTGGCCATGGTTCTGCCAGATCGCCGCAGGCTCGCGCTCGACGATGTCGATCAGCAGCTTGTCGGGCAGCCGACGTGAAACACGCGCATCCTTGATCCAGGGATAGGCAAGCAGCTTGGCACGGACCTGGCCAAGGTCGACCAGCGGCATCGCGCGCGAATTCTGGTCGAGCACCTGCTGGTACACGGTCATGCGGTTCATCCGCTTGAGCCCGTTGATCTGGATCGTGTCCACCCGCAGCCCGGCATCGCCCACAGCCTGCGCGGCCCCCGTGCCGATGATCTGCGGGATGCCGAACCAGGTCGCGACGGTGATCGCGCCGATCCCGAAGATGCCGACAATCCCCCAGGTCGCCATGCGCGTGAGCGTCGCCTGGTCGAACGGCAGCGCGGCCAGCGCCTGGTCCATCAGGCCCGGCTGCTTCTTGCGCGGCTGCTGCTTGCGTTTCGCTACCGGCTTCGCCCCGCGACGGGTGGCCGTCCGCTTGGCGGGCTGCCGGCTCATCCGCTCAAGGCCTCGTCGACGATGCGCTGGCACAGCTCGGGATAGGAGATGCCCAGGTGGCGCGCCTGCTCGGGCACCAGGCTCAGCGGCGTCATGCCCGGCTGGGTATTCACCTCGAGCAGGAACAGCCCCTCGATCCCCATGCTGTCGTCCCAGCGGAAATCCGAGCGCGAGGTGCCCTTGCAGCCGAGCAGCTTGTGCGCCTCGAGCGCGATGCGCTTGCACGCCTCGGTGATCTCGTCGGGGATCTGCGCCGGATAGACATGCTCGGTCAGCCCGTCGGTGTACTTGGCGTCGTAATCATAGAAGCCGCTCTTGGGCTTGAGCTCGGTCACCCCCAGCGCCTCGCCCGCGAGCACCGCCGTGGTCAGCTCGCGCCCGCGGATGAACGGCTCGGCGAGCAGCTCGTCGAACTCCTGCCACGGCCCGCGCGCGTCCGGCGCGATCGGGTTGCCGTAATTGCCTTCCTTGGTGACGATCGCCACGCCCACCGACGAGCCCTCGTTCACCGGCTTCAGCACATAGGGGCGCGGCAGCGGGTCCTCGCGGTGGAGGTCCTCGGTCTTGACCATCCGTCCGCCGGGCATCGGGATGCCGTGCGGCACCAGCGCCTGCTTGGTAAGCTGCTTGTCGATCGCGATCACCGAGGTGACCAGCCCGGAATGCGTGTAGCGCACGCCCATCAGGTCGAGCATGCCCTGCACCGTGCCGTCCTCGCCCGGCGTGCCATGCAGCGCGTTGAACACCACATCGGGCTTCGCCTCGGCGATCTTCAGGGCGACGTCGCGATCCATGTCGATCCGCGTGACCTTGTGGCCCAGCCCCTCCAGCGCGTCGGCGATGCCCGCACCGGACATCAGCGACACCTCGCGCTCGGCCGACCAGCCACCCATGAGAACTGCGACGTGCAACGACTTCACTTGCCAACCCCTATCCGCTGGATTTCCCACTCCAGCTCCACACCCGACTGCGCCTTCACCTTCGCGCGGACGTCCTCGCCCAGCGCCTCGATGTCGGCGGAGCTAGCATTGCCCAGATTGAGCAGGAAATTGCAGTGTTTTTCGCTGACCTGCGCATCGCCGCGCATCAGCCCCCGGCAGCCGGCCGCGTCGATCAGCGCCCAGGCCTTGTGCCCGTCCGGGTTCTTGAAGGTCGAGCCGCCGGTCTTGGAGCGCAGCGGCTGCGACTCCTCGCGCGCCGCCGCGATGCGGTCCATCTCTGCCTGGATCACCGCCGGTTCCTCGCCATGCCCGCGGAAGGTCGCCGAGATCACGATCGCGCCCTCGGGCAGCGCGCTGTGCCGATAGGTATAGCCGAGATCCGCCAGCGCCAGCACCCGGCGCTCGCCCGATCGCAGCACGACCTCGCATTCGACCAGCACGTCCTTGACCTCGCGGCCATAGGCGCCGCCGTTCATCCGCACGAACCCGCCGACCGTGCCGGGGATCGAGCGCAGGAACTCCACCCCGCCGATCCCGGCATCGCGCGCCTTCGAAGAAACCAGAATGCCCGAAGCCCCGCCGCCGCAGCGCAGGGTCGTCGCATCGAGCTGTTCGACCCCGGCAAA
This sequence comes from Sphingomonas sp. OTU376, assembly GCF_038440415.1. Taxonomy (NCBI): domain Bacteria; kingdom Pseudomonadati; phylum Pseudomonadota; class Alphaproteobacteria; order Sphingomonadales; family Sphingomonadaceae; genus Sphingomonas; species Sphingomonas sp. OTU376. Next base: position 13,403 of record NZ_JASATQ010000039.1, read on the forward strand.
GGCCTTGCCCAGCCGCACGACCACGCCCGGCACGCCGCCGTCGCGCACGATCATGTTCGAGCCCAGCCCGAGCCCCATCACCGGCACGTCGGAATCGAGCCCGGCGAGGAAATCGGCCAGATCCCCGGCATCGGCCGGCTCGAACAGCCACTGCGCCGCGCCGCCGCTCTTGAACCAGACGAGCGGCGCCAGCGGCGCATCCGCAGTCAGTTTTCCGCGCACGGGAGAGAGCGCGGCAGCCGCCTGGTTCACGCCCGCGCTTCCTCGATCGCGCCGGCCAGGTTCGCCGCCCATTTCGTGATGTCGCCCGCGCCCAGGCAGATCACCATGTCCTTGGGCTGCACCACGCCCGCAAGCGCCCGCGCCAGCCCGTCCTCATTCTCCACCGCCGCGACCGAGCGATGCCCGCGCCGCTGGACATTCTCGACCAGCGCCTCGGCGCTCACGCCCTCGAGCGGCAGCTCGCCCGCCGCATAGACCGGCGTGACATAGACCATGTCGGCGTCGTTGAAGGCCTGGGCGAACTCGTCCATCAGGTTCTTCAGGCGCGTGAAGCGGTGCGGCTGCACCACCGCGATCACCCTGCCCTCGGCGCTCTCGCGCGCCGCCGCCAGCACCGCGCGGATCTCCACCGGGTGGTGGCCGTAATCGTCGATGATCGTCGCCCCGTTCACTTCGCCGACCTTGGTGAAGCGGCGCTTCACCCCGCCGAACTTGGCGAAGCCCTGCTGGATCGTCGCATCGGGAATGCCCAGCTCGAGCGCCACGCCGATCGCGGCCAGCGCGTTCTGGACGTTGTGGCGGCCCGGCATCGGCAGCTCGATCCCCTCGATCGAGCGGGTGGTGCCGTCGCGGTTGCGGATGATCGCCTCGAAGCGGTTGCCGCCATGATGCGGCGTCACATTGACGCCGCGCACATCGGCCGAAGCCGCGAAACCATAGGTCACGATCCGCCGGTCGCGCACGCGCGGGATGATCGCCTGCACTTCGGGATGATCGAGGCACAGCAGGGCCGCGCCGTAGAAGGGCACATTCTCGACGAACTCGACGAACGCATCCTTCACCGCATCGAACGAGCCATAATGGTCGAGATGCTCGGGATCGATATTGGTGACGATCGCATAGGTGCCGTCGAGCCGCAGGAAGCTGCCGTCGCTCTCATCGGCCTCGACCACCATCCACTCGCTGTCGCCCAGCCGCGCGTTCGAGCCGTACTGGTTGATGATGCCGCCGTTGATCACGGTCGGGTCCACCCCGCCGGCATCGAGCAGCGCCGCGACCATCGAGGTCGTCGTCGTCTTGCCGTGCGTGCCGGCCACCGCGACGGTGGACTTCAGCCGCATCAGCTCGGCCAGCATCTCGGCGCGGCGCACCACGGGGATGCGGCGCTGATAGGCGGCCTCGACCTCGGGATTGGTGCGCACGATCGCGGTGGAGACGACCACCACCGAAGCATCGCCCAGATTCTCCGCCTTGTGGCCGATGGTCACCGGAATGCCGCGGCTGCGCAGCCCCTGCACGACATAGCCCTCGGCCACGTCCGATCCCTGCACCGAATAGCCGAGATTGTGCATCACCTCGGCAATGCCCGACATGCCGATGCCGCCGATACCGACGAAATGGATGGTACCGATGTCCTTCGCGACACCCTTCATGCGAACGCTGGCCTTCCCTGCATGGAGATGCGCTGGCCCTTGATCGGGGCTTCGGGCGCATCGATGGATTCGACGAGATCGGCAAGGTCGCGCGTGGCGTTGGGACGGCCCACGCTGCGCGCCCGCGCCGCTGCATTCTCAAGGCCCACCGTGTCGAGCCCGAGCTTCTGGATCTGCTTGGCCAGCTCGGCGGCGGTGAAGCCCTTTTGCGAGATCGTCCGCGCGCCGCCGGCGGCGGTGATCTCGCGCGCATTGGCGGTCTGGTGATCGTCGGTCGCGCTGGGCAGCGGCACCAGGATCGCCGGGCGGCCCGCCGCGGTCAGCTCGGCAATGGTCGAGGCCCCTGCCCGCGCGATCACGATATGCGCCCAGGCCAGCGCCTCGGGCATGTCGGTGATATAGGTGGAGACGTCGGCCGGGATGCCATGCGCCTGATACTTGGCGCGCACCGTCTCGATATCCTCCACGCGCGCCTGGTGGGTCACCTGCAGGCGGCGGCGGAAATGGACGGGCAGCAGCGCCAGGCCATCCGGCACCACCTGGCTCAGCACGGTCGCGCCCTGGCTGCCGCCGGTGACGAGCACGCGGAAGATGCCGTCCTCCTCGAGCAGCGGATAGGGCCGGTTGCGCAGGTTGAGCACCGCCTCGCGCACCGGATTGCCGACGAGATGCGCCTTGGCTTGCCAGCCCGGCTTCATCCGGTCGACCTGCTCGTACGACGTCGCGATCGCATCGACGCGTCCCGCAACGAAACGGTTCACCCGGCCGAGCACCGCATTCTGCTCATGGATGATCGTCGGCACGCCGGCCCGGAACGCCGCGAGCAGCGAGGGCAGCGCGGGATAGCCGCCGAACCCGATCACCGCCGAAGGCTGGATTTCCTTGTAGAGCCGCAGCGCCATCGAGCGCCCGGCCATGATCTTGCCCGCCGCGCGGATATAGCCGAGCGGCCCGCCGCCCAGCCGTCCGGCCGGCAGCACATGTGTCTCGACGCCGTCGAACAGGCCCGGGAAGCGCACGCCACGGTCGTCGCTCACCAGCGCCACATGATGGCCCCGCTCGGCCAGTTCCGCTGCCAGGGCGGCAGCGGGCACCATATGCCCACCGGTGCCGCCGGCTGCGAGGACATAGCTTCGGGACTGACTCATGCGTTGGTGCTCCAGCGGCCGGTATAGGGCGAGCGCTTCAGATACGGGTTTCGCCGCGTGAAGGCGAGAAGCAACCCATAGCCGATCGCCAGCGCGATCATCGACGATCCGCCATAGGAAATGAAGGGCAGCGTCATGCCCTTGGACGGGGCGATGCCGGTGTTCACCGCCATGTTGATCAGCGATTGCACGCCGAACTGGGCCGCCAGCCCCGCCGCGGCGAGCAGGCGGAAGGCGTCTTCCTCGTCGAGCAGCTTCATCAGCACGCGGATCACGATGGCGAGATACAGCAGCGCGATCACGATGCAGGCGATCAGCCCGAACTCCTCGCCGATCACCGAGAAGATATAGTCGGTATGCCCTTCCGGCAGCTTGAACTTCATGATGCCGTTGCCGGGCCCGCGCCCGAGCAGCCCGCCGGCGGTCAGCGTGTCATGCGCCATCTCCACCTGGTAGCGCTCGGCAAGGGCGGCGTCCTTGGTGGGAAACAGGAAGTTGTCGATGCGGGTGCGCGCCGTGCCGTAGAACAGATAGGCCGCGATCACGCCGGCGACGGCGGTGCCGAACAGCCCGGCAATCGCCGCCGGGGAAATGCCCGAGATCATCAGCAGGATGATCCACACGCTGGCGAACACGATCGTCTGGCCGAAGTCCGGTTGCAGCATCAGCAGCACGCCGATCAGCGCGGTCAGCCCGCCGGTGACGAACAGCACCGGCAGCTGCGGATCCTTGGCGCGGAAGCTCAGCATCCAGGCGGTCGCAACGATGAACAGCGGCTTGAGGAACTCGGAAGGCTGGAATTCGGAGATGCCGACGCCGATCCAGCGCTTGGCGCCGTTCACCTCGTGCCCGATGATCGGCACCAGCGCGAGGCAGGCGAGGAATATCGCCGCCCCGATCAGCGCAAGCCGCCTGGCAAGCGTGACCGGCAGCATCGACACGGTGACGAGCACAGGCACGCAGATGCACACCCACACCAGCTGTCGCCAAAAATAATACATCGGCGCCATCACATGGCTGGCGTCCGAATAGCGGCGCGCGGTCGCGGGCGAGGCCGCGGCGACCGCAACCAGACCGATCGCGATCAGCAGCAGCGCCAGCGTGAGCAGCACGCGATCGACTTCCCAGAACCACATGCCGGCGCGCGTCTTGCTCGCGCGGCCGAGTTGTGGCGAGCCGCGGCGGCGGGCCTCGGGCTCCGCTTCCTGCGGCATCGTGTCGTTCATCCCAGTGCCTCCACCGCGTCGCGGAAGGCCTGGCCCCGGGCTTCATAGTCCTTGAACTGGTCGAACGACGCACAGGCGGGCGACAGCAGCACCACTTCGCCCGGCTGGGCATTGGCGGCGGCGGCCTTCACCGCGACATCGAGCGTGCCCGATCGCTCGACCGGCATCTCGCCTTCGAGCAGCTTCGCGAACATCTCGCCCGCATCGCCGATCGTGTACGCCTTCACTACATGGCTGAAGCCCGGCCGGCAGGCATCGAGATCGTCGGTCTTGGCCTTGCCCCCCAGGATCCAGTGGATCTTCGGATAGGCCGAGAGCGCCGGCGCGGTGGAATCCGCGTTGGTCGCCTTGCTGTCGTTGATGAACAGCACGCCGTTCACGGTCTTCACCCGCTCCATGCGGTGCGGCAGGCCGGGGAAGCTCTCCAGCCCCTTGTCGATCGCGGCCTGCTCGATGCCGAGCGCCTGGCAGGCAGCGATGGCGGCGAGCGCGTTCTGGGCGTTGTGCGGCCCCTGCAGGGCCGGCCAGCGCGACTGGTCCATGCAGATGCCCGGCGCGATCCGGGTCAGGTCCTCGCTGCGGCCCGCGGCGGCAACCTGCTGCGCAATGGCCGCCGAGGGCTCGTCACCGATGCCGATGATCGCGGCATGCCCCTTGGCCTGCATCGCGAACAGCCGCGCCTTCGACGCCGCATAGGCCAGAAACCCGTCATAGCGGTCGAGATGGTCGGGGGTGATGTTGAGCAGCACCGCGACGTCGCAGTCGAGGCTGTGGGTCAGGTCGATCTGGTAGCTCGAAAGCTCCAGCACATAGACGCCGCCTTCGGGAAGCGGGTCCTGCCCCAGGATCGGCAGCCCGATATTGCCGCCCATCCGCGTCGGGATGCCGGCGGTCTCGATGATATGGTGGATCAGCGCCGTGGTGGTCGACTTGCCGTTGGTCCCGGTGATCCCGACCACGCGGTGCGCCGGCATCTCGGCACGGGCTTCGGCGAACAGCTCGATGTCGCCGATGATGGGGACGCCGGCTTCCGCCGCCTTCGCCGCGATCGGATGCGTATTCAGCGGCACGCCCGGAGAAACGGCGACGCCGGCAAAGCCCGCGAGATCGATCTCCAGCGGATCAGCAATCTCAAGCCCCTCCCCTTCGGGGGAGGGGTTGGGGTGGGGCAGCGTCTCACCGAGACCGGGAGCCAATTTGGCCCGCGCCGCCTCATTGCTGTCCCAGGCCACAACTTCCGCCCCGCTCGCCAGCAAGGCATGCGCCGTCGCCGCGCCCGAGCGCGCAAGCCCGAGCACCGCATAGCGTTTGCCGCGCCAGGACGTGCTGGTGATCACCGCAGCTTGAGCGTCGCGAGGCCCGCCAGCGCCAGCACGAAGGCGATGATCCAGAAGCGGATCACGACCGTCGGCTCCGACCAGCCGAGCTGCTCGAAATGGTGGTGGATCGGCGCCATCCGGAAGATGCGCTTGCCGGTGCGCTTGTAGAAGAACACCTGGATGATGACGCTGAGCGCCTCCATCACGAACAGGCCGCCGATGATGCCGAGCACCAGCTCGTGGTGCGTGGTCACGGCGATCGTGCCGAGCGCGCCGCCGAGCGCGAGGCTGCCGGTATCGCCCATGAACACCGCCGCCGGGGGCGCGTTGAACCACAGGAAGGCGAGCCCTGCGCCGACCATCGCGCCGCAGAAGATCGCCAGGTCGCCGGCGCCGGGCACGTGCGGGATGCCGAGATAGACGGCGTAGATCTTGTTGCCCGCCAGGTAGGCGATCAGCATGAACGCCATGCTGGCGATCACCACCGGCATCGTCGCCAGACCGTCGAGCCCGTCGGTCAGGTTCACCGCATTGCCGAACGCGACGATCACGAAGGCGGCGAAGGCGATGTAGAAATAGCTGATGTCGGGGTGGAAGCTGCTGAAGAAGGGCACGTAGAGCTGGGTGCCGTTCTGCGAGCAGATGATCGCCGCGGCGATGCCCGCGATCGCGAACTCGCCGATCAGCCGCACCTTGCCCGATACGCCCGCGGTCTTCTGCTTCCGCACCTTGTCATAGTCGTCGAGGAAGCCGATCATGCCGAAGCCGAAGGTGACGAACATGCAGGCCCAGACATAGGGGTTGCGCAGGTCCATCCACAGCAGCAGCGACAGCATCAGGCTGGTCAGGATCATCAGGCCGCCCATGGTCGGCGTGCCGCGCTTGGCGAGGTGGCTCTGCGGGCCGTCGTCGCGGATCGGCTGCCCCTTGCCCTGGCGGACGCGCAGCCAGCCGATGAACTTCGGGCCGATGACAAGGCCGATCAGCAGCGCCGTCGCCACCGCGCCGCCGGTGCGGAACGACAAATAACGGAACAGGTTGAACACGCCGGGGAAGCCGAGCAGCTCTGCGATCCAGTACAACATCAGGCAGGTGCCCTTTCCGCCAACGCCGCAACGACCGACCCGAGCCGCACGCCGTTAGAGCCTTTTATGAGAACGGCGTCCCCGGCCTGGAGCATGTCATCGAGCCTGCCCAGCGCGGTCGCCGCGTCGGGCACATGGACGAAATCGACCGCGCCCTCAAGCGCCTGTGCGAGCGGCGCCATCGCTTCACCGACCAGAATGACGGATTCGACGCCCGCCGCCTCGATCGGGCCCGACAATTCGGCGTGGAAGGCATCCGAATGCTCGCCCAGCTCGCGCATCTCGCCGAGCACCGCCAGCTTGCGGCCCGGCTCCTGCGCCAGCACCGCCAGCGTCGCGCGCATCGAGGCGGGGTTGGCGTTGTAGCTCTCGTCGATCACCAGCGCGGTGCCGCCGCGCACCGGCACATTGAGCCGCGCCCCGCGCCCGGCCAGCCCGCCCAGCTCGGCGAGCGCCAGCCCGGCCAGCTCCAGATCGGCGCCCACCGCATCGACCGCGGCGAGGATCGCCATCGCATTGGAGACCCAGTGCGCCCCCGGCTGCGACAGCGTGAAGCTCAGCTCGCGCTGCCCGAAGCGCGCGGTGACGAAGGTGCCCCCCGTCCGCGTCCGCATCGTCTCGACCGCGCGGTAATCCGCGCCCTCGCCCAGCCCGAAGGTGACGATCTTCGCCGCGTAGGGCCTGGCAGCCTCGATCAGCCGCTCGCGGTGCGGGCTGTCGAACGGCACGATCGCGGTGCCGCCCGGCTCCAGCCCCTGGAAGATCTCGCCCTTGGCGTCGGCGATCGCTTCCTCGCTGGCGAAGAAGCCCATATGCGCCGGCGCGATCGTGGTGACGATGGCGACATGCGGCCGCACCAGCCGGGTCAGCGCCGCCAGCTCGCCCGCATGGTTCATCCCCATCTCGAACACGCCGTAGCGCGTATTCCGCGGCATCCGCGCCAGGCTCAGCGGCACGCCGGTATGGTTGTTGTAGCTCTTGACCGAGCGATGCGCCTCGCCCGGGGCATTGCGCTCGAGCGCCGCGAACAGCGCTTCCTTGGTCCCGGTCTTGCCGACCGAGCCGGTGACGCCGATCACCTTGCCCTGCATCCGCGCCCGCGCCGCCGTACCCAGCGCATCGAGCGCCGCGACCGTGTCCGCCACCAGCACGTGCGGGAACGCAGTCGCCTGCGACACCACCGCCCCCGCCGCCCCCTGGGCGAAGGTCTGGTCGAGGAATTTGTGCCCGTCGGTGGTCTCGCCCTTGAGCGCGAGAAACAGATCCCCCTGCCCCACTTCGCGCGAGTCAAAGGCAACGCCCGAGACTTCGAAGTCCGCCGAAGCCGTGCCGCCGGTCGCCCCGGCGATCTCGTCTGCGGTCCACAGCCTCACGCCGCGCTCTCCCGCGCCACGCTGACATCGTCGAACGGCAGCACCATGTCGCCGACGATCTGGCCCTGCTCATGCCCCTTGCCGGCGACCAGCACGATGTCCTCGCTGCCCGCCATGTCGATCGCCGCCTTGATCGCTTCGCGGCGCTCGCCGATCTCGATCGCCCCCGGCGCCCCTTCGAGCACCTGGGCGCGGATCGCCGCCGGATCCTCGGAGCGCGGATTGTCGTCGGTGACGATCACCACGTCGGCACCCGCCGTCGCCGCCTGCCCCATCGGGGCGCGCTTGCCGGTATCGCGGTCGCCGCCCGCGCCGAACACGATGATCAGCCTGCCCCTGGTATGCGGCTTGAGCGCCGCGATCGCCGCCTCCAGCGCATCCGGGGTATGCGCGTAATCGACATAGACCGGCGCGCCGACCTTGGTGATCACCGCGCGCTCGAGCCGCCCGCGCACCGGCTGCAGCCGGCTGAGATCGCTCAGCGTCTGCGCCACGTCCCCGCCAGTCGCCACCACCAGCCCGGCCGCGACCAGCGCATTGGCTGCCTGGTACGCGCCGATCAGCGGCAAATTCACCTTGTAGGTCTGGCCCTCGGCCTCGATCGTCAGTCCCTGGCCGAGCAGGGTCGGCTCGCGACCCACCAGCCGCAGCGTCGAGCCATGCTCGCCCACCGTGACCAGCTTGTTGCCCCGCTGCCGCGCCAGGTCCTCGATCCGCGGCGCATTGGGATCGTCCGCCCACACCACCGCGGTGCCGCCGTCCAGGTCGAGCACATCGGCGAACAGCCGCATCTTGGCGTGGAAATAGGTTTCCATGTCGCCGTGATAGTCGAGGTGGTCGCGACTGAGGTTGGTGAACGCCGCCGCCTTCACCGGCAGCCCCTCGGTCCGGTATTGCGAGAGCCCGTGCGACGAAGCCTCGAACGCGACATGGCTCACGCCCTCGCGCGCCAGCCCGGCGACGTTGGAGAGGAAGGTCACGATATCCGGCGTGGTCAGGCCCGTCGAAACCGTATCGTCCGCCGTGGTCACCCCCAGCGTGCCGATCGAGGCGGCATGGAAGCCGCGCATCCGCCACAGCTGCCGGGTCATCTCGACGGTCGAGGTCTTGCCGTTGGTCCCGGTCACCGCCACCGCGGTCCCCGGGAACGGCGCGAAGAACGCCGCCGCCAGCCGGGCGAACTTCTCGCGCGGATTGTCGTCGGCGATATGCAACACGCCTTCCACCTTCGCGCCCGGCCGGGCGACAATGGCGACGGCACCGGCCTTCACGGCATCGGCGATGAAGTCCTCGCCGTTGAAGCGCGCCCCTTCGAACGCGCCGAATATGGTTCCGGGGGCGACCTTGCGATGGTCGATGGCAAATCCGGTGACGACGGCGTCTTCCCCGCCTCCCGTCAGCGCGCCCAGTTTCATTCGGGATCCTTCTTGTCGGCGTCCGGCCCCGCCCAGATCAGCGGCAACAGCTCGCGCTCGTCAATATCGCGGTTCGCATCCGGCACCACGCCCAGCAGCGAGCCGGTGCGCCCCACCACCCGCGCGACGACGGGCGCCACGGTCCAGGCAGCGGTCGTGCGGTACACGCCGATCGAGGGGTTGGACTTGGGCGAATCGAGCATTGCGATCATGACATAGCGCGGCGCGTCGATCGGGAAAGCCGCCGCAAACGTCGAAACGTTGCGACTCTTGTCATAACCACCGCCGGCGGCCGCCTCCGCCGTGCCGGTCTTGCCGCCGATGCGGAAGCCCGGGGCCTCGCCCTTGCGGCCGGTGCCCTTGAGCACGATCAGCCGCAGCAGCTGGCGCATCCGGTCGCTGGTCTCCTGCTTGAGCACGCGCTTGCCCTGGGGCGGATGCGCCGCATCCACCTTTCGCAGCGTCGCCGGATACAGGATCCCGCCATTCACCATCGCCGCATAGGCCGTGGCGAGATGCAGCGGCGTCACCGCGATGCCATGGCCATAGGCGGTGGTCATCACCGTGATCCGCCCCCAGCTCGCCGGCCAGAGCGGCTTGGCGCTCGCGTCGAGCTCGATCTTCGGCCGCTGGTCGAATTCGAAGCGGCGGAAGATCTCCTGCATCTTCGCCGCGCCCAGCTCGTCGGCGATGCGCGCGGTGGCGATGTTCGACGAATAGATCAGCGTCTCGGGGATGTTGAGCCAGCGGAACTGCTCGTCGCCCGGATCGTCATGGATCTTGAAGCGGCCCACCTGCAGCGGCACCGTCGCATCGAAGCGGCGCGCCATCGAGGTGATCGTGCCGGTGTCGATCGCGGCCGCCACGGCGATCGGCTTGAAGGTCGATCCCAGCTCATAGACGCTCTGCGTCACATTGTTGCGCGGCGGCGGCCCGTCGATCGCATTGGGATTGAAGGCCGGCAGCGAAGTCATTGCAATCACTTCGCCGGTCTGCACGTCCAGGATCACGCCGGCGGCGCCGCGCGCCTGCAGCTGCGTCATCGCCGTGCCGAGTTCATTCTCCAGCGCCGCCTGCACGCGCAGGTCGAGCGAGAGCGCCACCGGCTGGCCGCGCCGCGCCGGATCGCTCAGCTGCGCATCGAGCACCCGCTCCATGCCGTAGCGGCCATGGCCGGTGCTATCGATATAGCCGAGCACGTGCGCCGCCAGCGTCGATTGCGGATAGAGCCGGTCGTTCTCGCGCTGGAACTCGATCGCCGGCTGGCCCAGCTCGTTCACCTGGGCAACCAGCTCGGGCATCGCCCGGCGCTTCAGGAACGCGAAGCTGCTGCCCGATTTGAGGATCGCGAAATACTTCTCGGCGCTCTGCTCGGGGATCAGCTCGGCCAGCTTCTTGGCAAGCTCGGCCTTGTCCCCGATCACCTGGTTCGGGTGGATCGCGATCGTCCAGCTGTCGATCGAGCGGGCCAGCGGCGCGCCCCTGCGGTCGGTGATGTCGCCGCGCGGCGGCACCAGGCTGGTCGCGATCTCGCGCGCCGTCGCCGGCTCGGCCCATACCGCCAGGAAGGCCAGCTTGCCGATCACCACCAGCATGCCGAAGCCGAACAGGATCGACAGGATCATCAACCGCACCTGGGCGGTGGCGACAAGCGCCTGACGGGCATCGCCCGTACGGCCCTTGCGGGCCGGCGGGGCGACGACGACGATCAACGGAGTGCCAGCTTCTCGCGCTGCGCAAGCTTCTTCAGGTCGTCGATGGTCGAGGTGCTGAGCACGCCCTTGTCCACCATCGCCACTGCGCGCTTGTCAGCCTTCTTCATGAGGTCGTGAAGTTCCCGGTCCTGCTGCGCCACGCTCTTGCCCGAAACGGCCTGGGCCGGCGCAGGCGTCGCCTGCACCGGAGCCGCCGCTGCCGTCGCCACTGCTGCGGCAGGCTGAGCCGAAGGCGCGCCGGTCGGAACGATCAGCGCGGCGTTCTGCATCTGGGCGGGCTGGTCGAGGCTGGCCAGCGCCGTCTCGCTCGCCAGATACTGGCCGGACGTCGGCGCGGCAAGCGCCAGCACGTCGCCGTTCCAGCGCTCGATCTGCGCCAGGTTGGCCCGCGTCTGGAACTCGGTTTCCAGCCCGCGAATGTCCTTCTGCGCCTGCAGGATCGCGATCTTCATCGCGTTGAGCCGGGCCTGCTCGGCCGCACCGTGCGAATTGACCATGTAGCACGCCGGCGCCACCACAACGGCGCAGAGGAGCCACCCCAGTCCCTTGAAGCTCTGAACGGCCATCTTACGCTACTCCTTCACTGGACCACGGTGCCGCGGCGGTCCGCCGCGCCACGCGCAGCGTCGCCGAACGGGCACGCGGATTACGGGCAACCTCCTCGTCGCTCGGGCGCACGGCCTTGGCGGGAGGTTCGAAACTGGGCGCGGCTACCGGGGCCATTGCCGGGCGATGGCGCGAGCCGGCGGGCTCGCTGCCGCTGCGCTCGCGCAGGAACCGCTTCACCACCCGGTCTTCCAGGCTGTGGAAGGTCACCACCGCCAGCCGACCGCCGGGCTTGAGCACGCGCTCGGCCGCGGCCAGGCCTTCCGCCAGCTCGTCGAGCTCGCGGTTGATGAAGATGCGCACCGCCTGGAAGGTCCGGGTCGACGGGTCCTTCTTGTCGTGCGGTTTGTGGCCCAGCGCCTTGCGGACGACATTGGCCAGTTCGGTCGTCGTGGTCAGCGGGCGCGCGCGGACGATCGCGCTGGCGACGCGGCGCGAGCGCGGCTCCTCGCCATATTGATAGATCACGTCGGCGATCTCGCCCTCGTCGGCCGAGTTCAGCCATTCCGCCGCGGTCATCCCCTCGCCGGCCATGCGCATGTCGAGCGGCCCTTCCTGCTGGAAGGAGAAGCCGCGCTCGGCCTGGTCGAGCTGCATCGACGATACGCCGATATCCATGGTCACACCGTCGACGGGCACCAGCCCGCGCCGCTCCAGCTCGCCCTCGAGCTGGCTGAACGGCGCCTCGATCAGCACCAGCCGCCCGCCCGACGCCGCGACGAGGGTTTGGCCGCCTTCGATCGCACGGGGGTCGCGATCGAAGGCGGCCACCTCGGCACCCCGCTCGAGGATGGCGTTGGTGTAGCCGCCTGCGCCGAAGGTGCAGTCGACATGGCGCTCGCCGGGCACGGGGGCGAGGCCGTCGACCACTTCGGTCATCAGCACGGGAATGTGGGGCTCGGTCGGGGAGCTCACAGCGTCACTCCCTTGGCCTGGCACAGATATTCGCAGATCTCGCGCAGCGTGGGGTCCGCGTCGGGATCGTTCATCAGGCGCTCGGGCGCCCAGATGTCGAAGGTTTCGCCGCTGCCGTAGAACAGCGCCCATTTCTGGATGCCGGCCTTCATCTTGAAGAAGGGCGGGATCACGAAGCGGCCGGAATCGTCGAACGGGGCCTTTTCGACCTGGCCGAAGGCGCGGCGCTTGGCGCGCGGGTCGGCGTCCTCGCCACGATCGGCTGCCTGCTGCTCCTTGCGGTCGAGGCGATCATACTTCTCCTTGGACCAGGAGAGGTCATGCGCCGACAGGCACGGATCGTAAGGATGCAGGCCGACGACGATCTGGCGGATGTCGGAATTGCGCTCGGCGGCGGCGCGCAGGTCTGCGGGGATGGCGACGCGACCCTTCTGGTCGACCGCCTGGAGCGCAAATCCCTCGAAGAGCTCCCTGTCCGCCACGCCATTACCCCAATGGGCACGACTTTCCCGCCTCCGGAATCAACCCCCACGGCCGCTCCGGCGCTTTTGAACTGACGGAAAAAGGGCGTGCCCCCTCTTAAGCATTCTTTTTAGCAGAAATGCTCGGGGATTCAACGGGAGAATTGGGGATTGAGCGGGAATTTGCCCCACTCGGCGCCAATTTCAAGCCATGTTTTGCTTAGAATCGTCTTTTGTTCGCTTCTGTTCCGGTAGGTCGCTACGCATAATCCACATCCGCTAGGGGATATTCCTGAAAGTGGGGCCCAATCCCGCCGGATCCCGGGAAAACCGCCCAAGTGGCGCGATTTCCCCGTTTTCCCGCATCCGCCTGGCATGGGGCTCCCAAGGAGCGGTCGGGCGCACATCTTCCGGAAACCGCAGAAATCCTGCGAGTCGCCACGAAAACCCGCGCCGCTTAACCAGTTTCAGCAGGATTCAAGGCGTTTTGCGCGGACGAGGCAAGGAAATTGTGGATAGCGGACGCGCGCCCGTCTCCACTCCACCAGTTCCCCGGCGAAGGCCGGGGCCCAGTCTCGGCGACCCAGGTCAGGCGCGAGAACCTCTCGAACCTCCAAGGGGCAAAGCCCTTGCAATGTAGGATTCCGCCTGCTTGCCTCACACCGCCGGGGCGACACCCCGCCGCACCTTTAAACCGTCGAGAGGGAAACACGCGCGAGAACCGCCAAAACCGGTTCCGCGAAAGCGGGATTGCGCACGCCGTCGCCGGGAAGTTCGAATCCCTCCCCCTGCGCGCGCCGTGTCGTGAAATGCAAAAACGCTAGCGCGACTCGCCATTCTGCTGCGGCGCAGCCTCGGCCGGGTCGGTCTTCTCGGTGGTGGTGGTGCTGGGCGCGGCACCCAGTTCGGCGAGCGGCTCGTCCTTGATCTTCTCGCCAAGCGAGTTGCCGACGGCGGTCATGTTGGCCACGACGCTCACATTGGCGCCGCCGATCGCGGAAACAGCCGTGTCCCGCGTGCGCCAGTTACCGATCGCGCTGGCGAGCGCAATCATCACCGCCACAATGGCGAGCCCCGTAAGACCAACGCGCACGCGCTGGATCGTATGGGCGGTATCAGGCGAACCCACGCTCATATCTGTTGCATAAATGTAACGCCGAACTGCCCCGTTGCCAAGACAGGTCGTTCACGCCTCGGCGAGCCACTCCGGCACCGGCAATCCCTTGGCGGTTAACCATTCGGCGTTGTACAGCGTTGAAAGGTAACGGAATCCGGTATCGCACAGGATCGTCGCGATCCGCTTGCCCGGGCCAAGCTCCCTGGCCAGCCGGACGGCGCCGGCTACGTTGATGCCCGAGGACAGGCCAAGGCACAGCCCCTCCTCCTTGAGCAACCGCTCGACCCATTCCAGGCCTTCCTCGTCGGAAATGCGGAACTGCGCATCGATCGGCGCGCCTTCCAGGTTGCCGGTGATCCGCCCCTGGCCGATGCCCTCGGCAACCGAGCTGCCCTCGGCCCGAAGCTCGCCGCATTGGTAGTAGTTGTACAGCGCGGCGCCATGCGGGTCGCTCAACGCGATGCACACCTTCTCGTCCTTCGCCTTGAGGCCCAGGCCCACGCCGGCGATCGTGCCGCCGGTACCTGCCGAGCAGGTGAAACCGTCGATCCGGCCATCCATCTGAGCCCAGATCTCCTCGGCGGTGCCGTGGATATGGGCCTTGCGATTGGCGGTGTTGTCGAACTGGTTGGCCCAGATCGCGTTGGCCGTCTCCTCGGCGATGCGCCGCGAGGTGTGGACGAAATGGCCGGGGTTCGAATAGGGCGCCGCCGGCACCAGGACGAGCTCGGCACCGAGCGCGCGCAGCGTGTCCATCTTCTCGCGGCTCTGCGTCTCGGGCATCACGATGATCGTGCGATAGCCCTTGGCATTGGCGACCAGCGCCAGCCCGATGCCGGTGTTGCCGGCCGTACCCTCGACGATGCACCCGCCCGGCTGGATCAGCCCGCGCTCCTCGGCATCGTTGACGATGAACAGCGCAGCGCGATCCTTCACCGAGGCGCCGGGATTGGCGAATTCGCACTTGCCGTAGATGTCGCAGCCAGTGGCCTCGCTCGGCCCCTTCAGGCGCACCAGCGGCGTGTTGCCGATGAGCGCCAGCGTGTCGGATGTCGCATGCATGGCGGCTAGATGGAGGGGATTGGCCGATACCGCAAGCAAGCGCTGGCACATCGCCGCCAAGTCCCGCTTTTACGCCTTTACGAAACGCTTATGCGCCCACGCGAAATTCGTCTCGAAGCTTAACGCACCCCCACCCTATCTCGCGCTCCGTTCACTTGAGGAGTGCATATGGTTTCGCGTTCCGAACATGTCCTGCGTGTCGGCCAGGATACCGAAGGCCACTGGGTCGTGCAGGAGGAGGAGGGCCAGCTCGAAGGGCTGTTCCGCTCGCGCGACGCGGCCATCCGCTTCGCCCTGTCAGAGTGCCGCGCCTTTCCCGGCGCCCGCATGGTGCTCGCCACCACCCCGCTTCACTCGATCCTGTCGCACTGATGCATGACCGCCTTGCTCGCGCTCGCCTGCGCGCTGCTCGTCCGGCTTCCGGTGAACGACACGCCCCATCCCACCGCCGGATTCAGGGATCCCTGTCGCTGAGGACCCCCATGAATTCCCAGGAGAAGAAACAATGACTGCCACCCAATTCTCGCTCGGCGGGCTGCTGCGCCGCGCCGGCCTGTCGACCGAACCTGGAGGATCGCGACACGGCCCCTGCGACGCGCGGATCGCGAAAGCGCTGCTCGAATTCCGCAACCATGGCCACCGCTCGGTTCGCATGCTCGACCTCGACTGCGCCGATGGCGGCCGCCTCCTTCGCGCCGCTACCAAGGCGCGCGAACTGGGTTTCGTCTCGATCGAAGGC
Source organism: Sphingomonas sp. OTU376 (assembly GCF_038440415.1). NCBI lineage: Bacteria > Pseudomonadati > Pseudomonadota > Alphaproteobacteria > Sphingomonadales > Sphingomonadaceae > Sphingomonas > Sphingomonas sp. OTU376. The sequence continues at coordinate 29,239 of NZ_JASATQ010000039.1, forward strand.
CGCGGCGTGTCGCTCTGGACCGCAGGCATTCGCCACGCCCGCTGGCAGGCCGAGACCGACGCCCACCCCTCCACCGAGCTGCATTTCGAGATCGCCGAGCCCATCGCCGCGCTCGCCTCCGAGCATGACGGCGCCGCCGACCTGATCTTCCTGTCCGAACCGATGCCCTATCCGTGCAGCCCGCTGGGCGGTGCGCTGGCGCGTCTTGGCGGCAGGGTGCTGGCGGAGGGCTAGGCCGTCGCCACGCCCGCCCGGGCGAGATGCGCGTCGAGCCGGCCGCCGAACCACAGGAAGAACATCCGATAGTCCGAGACCAGCGACCAGAGCGGATAGGTGAAGGTCGCCGGCCGGTTCTTCTCGACGCCGAAATGTGCCGCCCAGGCAAAGCCATAGCCCGCCAGCGGGATCGCCAGCCACCACCACCAGCCCGCGCCGCCCAGCGCGAGCAGCAGGAACCACAGGGTCAGGATCGTGCCGACATAGTGCATGCTCCGCGTCCACGGCTTCCCATGCTCGCGCAGATAGAAGGGCCAGAATTCGCGATAGGTGGTGATGGTGCCTGCCATGACGTCAGGCTAACGCGGCTTGATGGATCCGCGCAAGCACAGCTTCCCTCCCATGGTCGACGCCTGCACCCGCCTGCTAGTCCTCGGCTCGCTCCCCGGGGAGCGCTCGCTGGCCGAACAGCGTTATTATGCCCATCCGCAGAACCAGTTCTGGCGCCTGATCTCCCCCGCGGCGGGGCGCGACCTGGCTGCGCTGGACTATCCCGACCGCCTCACCGCGCTGCTCGACGCGCATATCGGCCTGTGGGACGTGGTTGCCAGCGCGCGGCGCACCGGCAGCACCGATGCCGCACTGCGCGATGTCGAAGGGCATGACATCGCCGCCCTCGCCGCCACCCTGCCCGATCTGCGCGCCATCGCGTTCAACGGCGGGACCGCATTCCGCACCGGATCGAAGCAGCTTGGCGCCGTGGCCGCACGCTACACGATCGTCGCCCTGCCCTCGTCGAGCCCGCTCCACACGATCGGCTTCGAAAAGAAGCTCCCGCATTGGGAGGCGCTGAGGCCGCTGCTCGCCTGATGGGTCGCTCAAAGGCTCAGTGCGCATTCCCCGCATCGTCCGCGGCCTTGTCCGCCGACGCGTTCCCGGCATCGGATGCCGAATTCAGCCCGTCCACCGGCCGCACGCCCGCGCAGCCGTGGAAGACCTTGTCGGCGATCTTCAGCTCCGCGGTCAGCGGGCGCTCGATCACCGGCTCCCCACCTTCGGTGCAGCGCGCATTGGTGAAGGTGATCGTTACCGGCTGGCCGAGCGTATCCTTGGTCTGCCATACGGCCTTGTCATCGCGCACCTGTGGCGAGACCGGATAGAATTGCGAGACATCGCCTTCGCTCCCGCGCCCGGCAAAGCGCGTGAGGGTGATCGACCCCGGGGCGACTTCCAGCGACCAGGTCAAGGCATTGTCGGTCGCGCGCAGCGGCTTGTTGAGGGACACATCGCCAAGATGCGCCCCCCTTGGGCTCGGCGCAGCCTTGGGCTCCTCCGCCTTTTCCGTCGATCCGCAGGCCGCCAGCATGAGCAGCGCGACAATGGCGAGTGCCCGCATTGATCATTCTCCCTCGCCGCGACCCTGCGCAGGGCGCCTGCGGTGGTCAAGCCATGGAGCGCCGCCAGGTCTTGGTCTTGGTTGCCGCATCCGGATCGACTCGACGGCCCCTATTAACCGGAAATCGGCTGCGATACTTGCCCGCGAATGCGCTGCATGGCGGCAGAATCGACCGTACAGGCACAAAGATCGCTTTTGGACGTATTCCGGAAATGAGTGAATTCCATGAATGACATCGGTGTCTGCCATGACTTCGCAACATTACGGATGTCATGTCGCAGCGCACAATCGATATGTAACTCTATATCACGAATCGCTTGACGATTCTTGCATGGTGAACGAAAGCTCCAGTCCGTTATGAAGAAAGCCCCCTTTTTTGCCGCCGCCGCAGTGCTCCTTTCGCTCGCTGCCTGTGAGAACAAGCCCGAGGAAGTCTCTGGCACCGCTCCGGATCCCCAGGCTGAAGCCCTGAAGAACGCCCCCAAGGTCGAGCTGCCGCCGTCGATCGAGGCCTCGGTCTCGATGCGCTGCAAGGACAACAGCGTCGTGTTCGCCGACTTCTATCAGGGCGCCAAGATGGTCCTGATCAAGGAAACCAAGGACGGCCCGGGCACCCTGCTCAAGGCGCCGGAAGCCGGCCAGCCCTTCGTCGCCGACGGCGGCTACAAGGTCACCGGTACCTCGAAGAACGCCACGATCGAAGTTCCCGGCAAGGGCTCGCGCGCCTGCCACGCCTGATCGCGGCATCCAGTGTTTCATCAAGGGCCGGCGGGCATTCCCGCCGGCCCTTTTTCATGCAAGGCTAGCCGCAAGAGGAGAGCGCATTGGCGACGGTGGCGATCTACAGCCTGAAGGGCGGCGTCGGGAAAACGACGCTTGCCGTGAACCTGGCCTGGGCATCGGCCACATTGTCGGCCCGGCGCACGCTGCTCTGGGATCTCGATCCGCAGGCCGCCTCGACCTATCTCGTCGAGCCCGAGGGCAAGACCCGCGACCAGGCACAGGCGATCTTCACCAAGGATATCGCCCCCACCAAGCTGGTCCAGCATACCGGCATCGAGCGGCTCGACCTGATCGGCGCCGACACTTCGCTGCGCGGCCTCGACCTCACCTTCCACGAGCTCGACAAGAAGAAGCGGCTGGCCAAGCTGCTGGGCGAGCTGGACAAGGCCTATGACCGGGTGCTGCTCGATTGCCCGCCGGGACTGACCGAGACCAGCGAGCAGGTGATGCGCGCCGCCGACCTGATCGTCGTGCCGGTGATCCCCTCCCCGCTTTCCACCCGCGCCTTCGAGGAAGTCTCGGCGCACCTCGCGCGCAAGGGCGGCAAGGTGTCGCTGATGCCGGTGCATTCGATGGTCGATCGCCGGCGCAAGCTGCATGTCGAGGCAGTGGCGGCGCATCCCGACTGGCCGGTGATCCCGATGGCGAGCATCGTCGAATCGATGAGCGTACGCCGCGCCGCGGTGGGCAGCTTCGCGCCGCGCAGTCCGGGCGCCCAGGCCTTTGCCGCGCTGTGGCAAGCGATCGAGCGCCGAATCACGGGCAAGAAACGTTGAGCCGCGCCCAGCCGCCGCAACAGGAACTCGACCCCGACCTGGTGCTGCGCGCCTATGCCATGGGCGTGTTCCCGATGGCCGATCACCGCACCGCCGCCACCGTCTATTGGGTCGAACCCAAGCTGCGCGGGGTGCTGCCGCTCGACGGCTTCCACTTCTCGCGCTCGCTCCGCAAGGTCATCCAGTCGGGCCGCTTCCGGCTGACCGTGGACACCGCGTTCGAGCGAATCATCCGGCTCTGCGCCGAAAGCGCCGCCGACCGTCCCGATACCTGGATCAACGGCCCGATCGAGCGCGTCTTCCTCGAGCTGCACCGTCGCGGCTTCGCCCATTCGGTAGAATGCTGGGACGGCGACACGCTCGCCGGAGGCCTCTACGGCTTGGCGCTCGGCCGGGCCTTCTTCGGCGAATCGATGGTCACACGCGTACCCAACGCATCCAAGGTCGCCTTCGCGCACCTTGTCGCCCGGCTGGCGGCCGGCGGGTTCACCCTGTTGGATTGCCAGTTCATCACCGAGCATCTCTCGACGCTCGGCGCGATCGAGATCCCGCGTGACGATTATGTCGCGTTGCTGGGCGCAGCGCTCGGCGATTCGGCCGCGGGGCTCTCAACGGGTGCGCCTTCGGTCGATGGCGACTTCTTCGCGCTCGATGCGTTGCCCGATCCGCTGCCGCCCGCGGCCGGAGCCGGCACCGTGTCCGGCCCGCTGTCGCGGAAGGTCATCGCGCAGCTCTTGGGCCAGACATCGTAGATCGGGTGCTGGACGACGTTGAGCGCCGGGCGCTCGGCGAACAGCCAGCCCGAATGGACGCGGTGCCATTTCTTGTCGACTTCGAGCACATCCACCTGGACGAACGCGCCGGTGAGCTGGTCCGCTTCCCAGGGCGCGGTCTTGTCGCAGGCCCTGAGGCGGACGATCACATCGCCGATGCGCACGGCCTGGCCGGGCTTAAGCTTGAACTCGCGCGCTTCGCCATTGCGCTTGTTGAGGATGCCGAGCACCGCGACGCGGTCCTTCATCGGCGTCGCCGAGGCATCCTCTATCGCCTTGCCGTCACGATCGACCGTGATCACGTCCGCAGGCTGGCCGCCCGAGTCGCGACCGCCAGTCGTGACGATCTCGTCGGAGGCGGTGTTCTTGGTCGCATCCTTGCCGCCCCCGCCCGAGCATGCGCCGAGGGCGAGCAGCAGCCCGGCCGCGACGGCTCCAGCGGGGCGACGCATCATGCGCCGGGGGTCCAGGCCTCGTAGTCGCCGGTGGCGCGGGCACGATGGCCGCCCTTTTCCAGCGCGCCGCTCGGGCGATAGGCGAGCTGCGAACCGGTCAGGTTCACTTCGCCGGGAATTTCCCATGCCTTGGGTGCCGGCAGTGCCTGGTCGGGCACCGAATCGATCTGGTGGTGGAGCCAGCTGAACCATTCCGGCGGCACGCGGCTCGCATCGTTCGAGCCGTTATAGATCACCCAGCGGCGCGTGATGCCGTTGGGGTCCTTGCCGCCCTCATAATAGAGGTTGCCCATATGGTCTTCGCCGACCTGCGTCTTGCTGCGCAGAGCGATCCAGGTGCCGAAGGTGGCGCCGTTCCACCAGGTGAAGGGATTGAGATTGAGGCCCATGGGCGCGGATTAGCGAGGAGCGCGGGGCGAGGCAATGCTTACTGCTTCGCCCAATGCACCTTGTCGCCCGCCTTGATGCCCAGTTTTGCCGAAACGCCGGCATTGATCTCGAGCACGGCGGCCACCGGCTCGCCCGATTTCACATTGTCCTCGGAGAAGGGCACCGCATTCTCGCCGATCCGGGCGATGCTGCCGTCGGCGCGGATGAAGATGATGTCGAGCGCGGTCGGCGTGTTCTTCATCCAGAAGCTCGCCTCGCGCGGCTCGCCCTCGGCCGGATAGGGCGTGAAGATCATCCCGCCGTCCTGCGGGATGTTGGTGCGGAACATCAGCCCCCGCTCCTGCTCGGCCGAAGTCCTCGCCACTTCGACATGGAAGACATGCGGGCCATTGGCGCTCTCGACGATGACGTCGATCTTCTTCGCCGCCTGAACTGCCGCGGGGCCGGTCTCCGCCGCTCCCTGGCAGGCACCCGAGACAAGCAACACCGAAGCGGCGAGCGCCGCTCCCAACCCACGCATGCACTTCATCTGACTAGCTGGTCCTTTCGACCGCCACGGCAAGCGGCCCTTTTTCGCCATCGACGATGCGTGCGCTGAGCGGCTGGCCGGGTTCGACCTCCTCGATATCAGCACGGCGCAGCGTCTCCATATGGACGAATATATCGGCCGAGTCGGACCCGCGCACCAGGAATCCATAGCCCTTGAGGCGATTGAACCACTTCACCTCCACCGGCTCGAACGGCCCGGCGGTCTCGATCAGCTTCACCCGGTCGGTGCGCTCGGCCGGGCGCTTGGGCGCCTCGACCGCTTCGCTCAGGTCGATGGAGATGATCTCGCGCGCCTGCAGCCCGCGCTGGCGCTTCACGGCAGTGCACTCGACCCGAGCCCCCTCGGGCAGCGAGCGCCGGCCATGTTCCTGAAGCACGGTGAAATGGATAAGAATGTCGCCCACGGCGGCATCATCGGCCACTAGAAAGCCGAACCCCCGCGTAACGTCGAACCATTTCACGACACCGGCAAAGACCTGACCTTCGTCCATCCGGTCCCCGCCAATTCCCCCGTTTTCGTCCGGCGTGTCAGTATAGTCCTTCTGCGCAACCTGTTGGTCAGCACGCATTTTCCTGTCCCCCGAAGGACGTCATTAACATAGTATTTTCCATAAATGGAATTGCCTTTGTGCGATTCATTTCCGGAGTGTGTCTTCCGGGTCATCCCCCGGGGCCATGCGGACGATCGCGCGAGCCAGCCCGGGCGAATGCCCGGCCCGGATCATCGCCGCCATCTGCTTTTCCTGGAGCGGCCGATCGGCGAGTTCCCGGCCATAGGGACCAATCCGCTTGCGCCGCGCGAACGTGATCGCGCTCGAGACGCCGTCCGCCTCTATCGCGGGCGCCAGCGCCTCGGCATCCTCGGCCTCCACCCCGGCAAAGCGCAGGGCCTCCCGCACCCTGCGCGCGCCCAGGCCGCGCCGCGCCATCGATCCCGCCTTCGATTCGGCATAGAGCCTGTCATTGACATAACCGAGTTCGGCCATCCGCTCTGCCAGCCCTTCCGGATCGGGCGATTTTTCTCCGTCCCAGCCCCGCTCACGCAGCTTTCGGGACAGGTACGCCGTCAGTTTAGCTCTTGTCGTAGCGTAACGTTCGACATAGCGGAGCGCGAAACGCTCCAGATCGGCGCTATTCAGCGGTGGCAGGGGGCGTCTCGGGTCAGGCATGCGCCATGATTGTGCCACAGTGGCAACCGATTTTGAACGATAGTGCGTAGCAGAGGCTAGCCTCAAAAAAATGTCGTGGGGGCACGACGTTGGCTACCACGCAGGGGCACGGAATAAAGAATGGTATTGGACGTTACGGGATCGCTAGAGGCAGAAAAGGAAGCGGGAACGCTCGCGCCTACGCCTACCGATGACAGCCTGCCGCGTCGCCTTGCGGATTTCGATACGCTGGGCGATGCGCTCGATTACGCTGCTCAGGGCGTACGTGGGCTCAACTTCCACGATGCGCGCGGCAACCTCGTGCGCCCCTATCCCTTCGCGGAGCTTCGCGAGGATGCGCTGAAGCAGGCCCATCGCCTGATCGCCGCGGGCGTGAAGCCCGAGGATCGCATCGCGCTGATCGCGGAGACGGGCGCCGAATTCGCCTCGCTCTTCTTCGGCGTGGTCTATGCCGGCGCCTGGCCGGTGCCGCTGCCGCTGCCGACCAGCTTCGGCGGCGCCCAGTCTTACATCGACCAGCTGACCGTCCAGCTGCAGAGCTGCGATCCCTCGATGCTGCTCTACCCGCCCGAGATCGGCGCGATGTGCGCCGAGGCGGCGCGCGGCCGCAACGTGCCGGGCGTCGACTGGTCCGAGTTCGTCCAGCGCGACGCGGTGCCGGTGGAACTGCCCGAGGCGAAGACCAGCGACATCGCCTATCTCCAATATTCGAGCGGTTCGACCCGCTTCCCGCACGGTGTGGTCATCACCCACCATGCGCTGCTCAACAACCTGGCGGCGCACAGCCACGGCATGAACGTGACCGATGGCGACCGCTGCGTCTCGTGGCTGCCCTGGTACCATGACATGGGCCTGGTCGGCTGCCTGCTCTCGGTCGTCGCCAACCAGGTTTCGACCGATTATCTCAAGACCGAGGACTTCGCCCGGCGCCCGCTCGCCTGGCTCGACCTCATCAGCCGCAACCCGGGCAACACGCTCAGCTATTCGCCGACCTTCGGCTACGACATCTGCGCCCGCCGCATGTCGAGCCAGACCAAGGCGAGCGAGCGCTTCGACCTGAGCCGCTGGCGCGTCGCCGGGAACGGCGCCGACATGATCCGCCCCGACGTGATGCAGTCGTTCGTCGACGCGTTCGCCGATGCGGGCTTCAAGGCGACTGCCTTCCTGCCGAGCTACGGCCTGGCGGAAGCCACCCTCGCCGTGTCGATCATGCCGCCGGGCGAAGGCATCATGGTCGAGCTGGTCGAAGAGACCCAGCTTTCGGGTGGCGAAGTCGCTCGCGGCGACCGCCCGCAGCGTTTCCGCGCCATCGTCAATTGCGGCGTTCCGGCGCGCGACATGACGATCGAAATCCGCGAGGAGGACGGTACGCCGTTGCCCGAGAAGGCGATCGGCAAGGTCTGGTGCAAGGGCCCGTCGGTCATGGTCGGCTATTTCCGCGACCAGGAAGCGACCGATGCCTGCCTCAAGGACGGCTGGCTGGATACCGGCGACATGGGCTACATGTCGGACGGCTATATCTACATCGTTGGCCGCGCCAAGGACATGATCATCATCAACGGCAAGAACCACTGGCCCCAGGATATCGAATGGGCCGTGGAGCAGCTGCCGGCGTTCAAGCAGGGCGACGTGGCCGCCTTCGCGATCACCACCCCGGGCGGCGAAGAGACGCCTGCGGTGCTGGTCCAGTGCCGCACCTCGGACGAAGCCGAGCGCCTGCGCCTGCGCGACGAGATCCGCGAGCGCGTCCGCTCGGTGACGGGCATGAACTGCGTGATCGAGCTCGTGCCGCCGCGCACCCTGCCGCGCACCAGCTCGGGCAAGCTCAGCCGCGCCAAGGCCCGCAACCTCTACCTCAACGGCGAGATCAAGCCCTACGCGCTCGCCGCCTGATTTTGCAGATCACGACACGGGCCGCGCAGGGCGAGGGATTCGAACCCTCGACCGGCGGCTGGTGGAATCAGGGTTCGGGAAGCCGCTTCCGGGCGGTTTCCGCGGAATAGCCGGTTGACGGGGTCAAGGAGCGGCCGGGTGGTTCGCCCGGCTGCGTGAGCCAAGCAGGCGAAATCCTACATTGCAAGGCAGCACGCGGCACACAGCGCGTCATCCCCGCGAAGGCAGGGATCCATTCTGGCTGGTTGAGATGAGTCTCACTGCGTTCAGCGGCAATGGATCCCCGCCTTCGCGGGGATGACGGGGATAGAGTCGCCCCTTCCCCTACGCCGCGCGCCGCATCCGTTCGAACACGCCGCGCTCGTCCGGGCGCAGGGTTAGGACCTGGACGCCGGTCGCGGTCACCGCGACGGTGTGCTCGAACTGGGCGGAGAGCGAGCCGTCCTGGGTTACCACGGTCCAGCCATCGGCCTCCGTCCGCACCCCGCGACGGCCGCGGTTGAGCATCGGCTCGATCGTGAACACCATGCCCTCGCGCAGCATCATGCCGGTGCCCGGCTTGCCGAAATGGAGGATCTGCGGCTCCTCATGCATCTCGCGGCCGATGCCGTGGCCGCAATATTCGCGGACCACCGAATAGCCGTTCCGCTTGGCATGGCGCTCGATCGCCCAGCCGATATCGCCCAACCGCGCGCCGGGGCGCACGGTGCGGATGCCGTGCCACATCGCCTCATAGGTCGCCTGGACCAGCCGCCGGGCGGCCGGCGCGACCTCGCCGATCAGATAGGTCTTGCTCGAATCGGCGATGAACCCGTTCTTCTCCAGCGTGATGTCGAGATTGACGATATCGCCGTCGCGCAGGACGTCGGCCTCCGACGGCACGCCGTGGCAGACCACCTGGTTGACCGAGCTGTTGAGCACATAGCCATAGCCGTACTGGCCCTTGCTCGCCGGCCGGGCCTGGAGGTCCTCGGTGATGAACCGCTCGACCAGCGCGTCGATCTCGAGCGTCGACATGCCGGCGAGCACGGTGCGATCGAGCATCTCGAACACCGAGGCCAGCAGACGGCCGGATTCGGCCATCAGCGCCAGTTCCTCAGGCTGCTTCGTCATGCCGCACCACTGCCAGCGGTTGGGGAGAGACGCCCGCGGCACGCAGCTCGCGCTCGACAATCTCGTTGAAGCTCAGCGTCGGGTTGGTCTCGCACAACATGCCGATCTTGATCCAGAAGGCCGCCTGCGCGTTGATCGACCGGCAGCCGACCTTGCTCGCGCGGCGGAGCTGGTCGTGCAGGTCTTCCTCGATGTTCACGATGCCCATTTGGAAGTCCGTATATGATTCGTATATGTATCGTATATGTTTTGTAGATTTGGATGCCAAGGGGTTTCCCTTTCCCCGTCATCCCCGCGCAGGCGGGGATCCATTCCGGATGACGGGGATGAGTCTCACGACGTTCAGCGGCAATGGATCCCCGCCTGCGCGGGGATGACGGAGGGAAAGGACGCGGTTTAGCCGTTCCCCGGCGAAGGCCGGGGTCCAGTTGCCATGTCTTTCGTGAGGTTTCCCGCGCCTTCGAGGGTTCGTTGCGACTGGGCCCCGGCCTTCGCCGGGGAACCGGCGGAAGAATTGGATTGGCCGCAGGAAATTCCCCTCCCCCCGCCCCACCCTAACCACTCGTCAACCAACGTTGGGCTACCGTGGCCGGGTGACTAGCCAGACGACATCCCAATTCGCCCGGCCGCGCATCGATGCGCGTGCGCTTCTGGGCCTGTACGACCCGGCGGACACGACCGACTGGGGGCCGATCCGTGCCGCCCAGCTCCATGCGGGCAGCCAGCTGGCGCTGTTCATGCTCGCTGCGAATGTGATCGGCGCGTCGCTGGTCACCATGATCCTGGCGCCGCTGGTGCCGCTGTGGCAGCTCGCCGGGTGGAGCGCGCTGGTCGCCGCCGCCGGTGCCGCCGTCGCCTTTCGCCGGCTCGCCCGCCGCCACCGCGAGGCGGTTACCGCGTCGCTGGGCGATGTGCGCGACACGCTGTTCGACGGGATCGCGCTGGGCGCGGTCTGGTCGATCCCGCCGCTCGCCTTCGGCCATCTGGTCGATGCCAGCGCCGCGCTGGGCCTGTGGATCGTGCTGTCGCTGCTGATGACCGCCAGCGCCGTGGCAATGGCCGCGCTGCCGATGGCCACGATCACCTTCGTCTCGATCACCGGCGCCGCGCTGGTGACGACGCTGTCGCTGATCGCCTCGCCGATGCTGGCCGCCGCTTCCGCGCTGTTCACCGTGCTGCTGGTGATGGCCACCTTCGCGCGCGGCAAGGCGCTGGTGGTGATCCGCGCCGGCGAGATCGCGATCGCCGACCGCGACGAGACGCTGAGCCTGCTGCTGCGCGAGACCGAGCGCGAGGGCGAGGCCGACTGGCTGTGGGAGATCGATGCGCAGCGCCGCGTGGCGCGCGCCAATCCGCGCTTCTCCAAGTCGCTGGGGGTCGATCCCAAGGCGATCAACGGCATGCCCTTCCTGCAGGTGCTGGCGGGCCCGAGCTGGGAAGACGGCAATTTCGCACCCGGCCTGCGCGAGCTCGCCGAGCGGCTGAAGACCCGCGAGCCGTTCCATGACCTGCTGCTGCCGGTGCTGGTGAGCGGCGAGGAGCGCTGGTGGGAAATGTCCGCCAGTCCGCGCTTCGACGAAAGCGGCAGCTTCATCGGCTTCCGCGGTGTCGGCTCGGACGTGACCGAGGCGCGCAAGTCGGCCGACCAGATCAGCAAGATGGCGCGCTTCGACACGCTGACCGGGCTGCCCAATCGCCTGCTGCTCAACGAAACGCTGGCGCGGGCGATGGCCGAGGCCGAGAAATGGGGATCGCGCTGCGCCTTCATGATGATCGACCTCGATCGCTTCAAGGCGGTGAACGACACGCTGGGCCACCCGGTGGGCGACCGGCTGCTGATGCGCGTTTCCGAACGGCTCAAGCAGCTGATGAGCGACAACGAGATGGTCGGGCGGCTGGGCGGCGACGAGTTCGCCGTGGTGGTGCGCGACGCGACCGATACGGCGGGCATCGAGCGGCTGGCCCAGGCGATCATCGACACGGTCTCGCGCCCCTATGAGATCGACCAGAACACGCTGTTCATCGGCGCCTCGGTCGGCCTCGCGGTCGGCCCGCGCGACGGGCGCACCGCCGAGATGCTGATCCGCTCGGCCGATCTGGCGCTCTATCGCTCCAAGGACAGCGGCGGCGGCGCCTATCACAGCTATGAGCCGCAGCTGCACATGGCCGCCGAGGAGCGCCGCGTGCTCGAGATCGCGCTGCGCAGCGCGGTCGAGAATGGCGAGATGCACCTCAACTACCAGCCGGTGGTGCTGGCCGACAACGGCACGCTGCGCGGCTTCGAGGCGCTGCTGCGCTGGACGCATCCCGAGTTCGGCGTGGTCTCTCCCGCCAAGTTCGTGCCGCTGGCCGAGGATGCCCGGCTGATCCCGGCGATCGGCGAATGGGTGCTGCGTACCGCCTGCCAGGAAGCGGCCAAGTGGGATTCGGATATCCGCGTGGCGGTGAACGTCAGCCCCGAGCAGCTCCACTCGCCGGCCTTCGCCACGATGGTGGCGCAGGCGCTGGCCCAATCGGGCCTGCCGGCCGAGCGGCTGGAGCTGGAAGTGACCGAAAGCGTGTTCATGCGCGAGGGCACCCAGGCGATCCATGTGCTCGAGAAGGTGCTGGAGCTGGGCGTGAAGCTGAGCCTGGACGATTTCGGCACCGGCTATTCCTCGCTCGGCTATCTGGCGCACACCCGGTTCAGCACGATCAAGATCGACCGCAGCTTCGTGCAGGGCGCGTCCAAGGGCACCAAGGAAGCGATCGCGATCATCCGCGCGGTGGTGGCGCTGGCCGACAGCCTGGGCATGGCGACCACGGCCGAGGGCGTGGAGACCGAGGAGGAGCACCACATGGTCCAGCGGCTCGGCTGCACCAAGGTGCAGGGCTATTATTTCGGCCGCCCGCTGCCCGTGCAGGAAGCACGCGCGCTGGCGACCCGGGCCAGCAGCGGCGAGACGGCGGCGGCCTGAGCCACTGGCGACCCGGGCGGCGACACCCGATTGCACCTCCCGGTTCGCGCCACAGCCCTTTAGTCAGGCTATTATGGCCACGCGCCCGCCACGCTCGTGGCTGGATCTTCCCAAATCCTCACCATAGCGCTGCCCGAACCGGCCGCTTGACCTGATATTTTGTCTGACTAAAACCTGATCGTCGCCGAGAAGGACCACCTTCCGGAAGAAGAGATCACGAGAGGGAGGCACGATGTTCGATCTTGTCCGTCCGGGCGCGCTCGCCCTGCTGCTTGCATCCGCGTCGCCAGCGCTGGCGCAGAAGGATGCATCGGCCCCGATCGAAGTGACGGTGGACAGCGCCAGGCCGGGCAGCAAGATCGACCGCAACATCTTCGGCCAGTTCGCAGAGCATCTCGGCACCGGCATCTATGGCGGCGTATGGGTGGGCAAGGACTCGCCGATCCCCAATGTGCGCGGCATCCGCAAGGACGTGGTCGCCGCGCTGCGCGCGATCCGGGTACCGAACGTGCGCTGGCCGGGCGGCTGCTTCGCCGACGAATATCACTGGCGCCACGGCATCGGCCCGGCGAAGGACCGGCGCGTCACGATCAACTCGAACTGGGGCGGCGCCACCGAGCCCAACAGCTTCGGCACCGACGAGTTCATGGACTTTGCCGACCAGATCGGCAGCGACGCCTATATCTCGGTCAACCTCGGCTCCGGCACGGTCGCGGAAGCCGCCGAATGGATCGAGTATATGACCGCCGATCCCGCGACCACGGCGGGCAAGGAGCGCGCCGCGAACGGGCATGCCGCGCCCTACAAGGTGAAGTATCTGGGCATCGGCAACGAAAGCTGGTCGTGCGGCGGCGCGATGAGCCCCGACCATTATGTCGATGTGATGAAGCCGTTCGCCCGCTTCGTGCGCAACTACAACCCCGCCCAGGCGGCGGACGGCCCCGGGGCGATGCAGCGCATCGCGGTGGGGCCGGGCGACGACAATCTCGCCTATACCGAAAGCGTGATGAAGGCGTGGAAGGCGCATGACTGGGCATGGAGCATCGAGGGGCTCTCGCTGCATCGCTACACCACCGGCGGCGGCTGGCCGACCACCCAGCCGAGCACCGGCTTCGACGAGGACCGCTACGCGCTGATGCTCAAGGAAACGCTGGGCATGGAGGAGACGATCGCGAAGAACGCCGCGATCATGGACAAGTACGACCCCGCGAAGAAGGTGGCGATCGCGGTCGACGAATGGGGCGCCTGGCTCGCGCCCGATCCGGGCACCAATCCCGGCTTCCTGCGCCAGCAGAACTCGATGCGCGACGCGATCCTGGCCGCGCTCAACCTCAACATCTTCGCGCGGCACGCGGACCGCGTCCGCCTGACCAACATCGCGCAGATGGTGAACGTGCTCCAGTCGATGATCCTCACCGACAAGGAGAAGATGGTCCTTACCCCGACCTATCACCTCTACAGGATGTACCTGCCCTTCCAGGACGCGACCTTCGTGCCGGTGACGTTCGACGCGGGCGTCTACAGCCAGGGTGACATCAAGCTGCCGCGGATCGACGCGGTCGCGGTGCGCGACACGGCGGGCCGGCTATGGCTGGCGGTGACCAATCTCGATCCGGCCAGGCCGGCGCGGATCGCGGCGCGCTTCCCGGGCCTGCAGGTGCGCGCCGCCCGCGGCGAAGTGCTGACCGCGCCGCGGGTGGACTCGGTCAACAGCTTCGACGCGCCGGAAGTGGTGGTGCCCAGGCCCTTTGCCGGCAAGGCGGACAAGGGCGGCGTGCTGCTCGACCTGCCGGGCAAGTCGGTGGTGGTGGTGCGGATCGAGGGCTGAGGCGCCGCCGCGCTCAGAGCGCCCGCACCGCGACATGGCCGGCATCGGCGCTGCGGGACAGCGGGTTGCGCAGCGGCAGGGTGAAGGGCGCCGCCTCGATCTCGAACACGTCGCCCGGCGCGGTGCGGATACCGTCGCTGAACGAGAGGGTGGCGGTGCCGAAGAAATGGACGTGGACGTCGCCGGGGGTGCGGAACAGCGGGTATTTGAAGTGGTGATGCTCGAGATTGGCGAGCGTGTGCGACATGTTCGCCTCGCCCGAGAGGAAGGGCTTCTCCCAGAGCGTCGCGCCGTCGCGCAGGATCCGGCTGGTGCCGCGCACATCCCCGGGCACCGCGCCGACGAGCAGCTCCGGGCCAAGTGCGGCCTGACGCAGCTTCGAATGGGCGAGCCAGAGATAATTGTGCCGCTCGGTCACATGGTCGCTGAACTCGTTGGCGAGGCAGATGCCGAGCCGCCAGGGAGTGCCGTCCGGGCCGATCAGGTAGATGCCGGCGAGCTCGGGCTCCTCGCCGCCGTCCTGCGCGAAGCCGGGCATGTCGAGCGCCTCGCCGGGGCCGGCGAGATGCGTGCCGTTGCCCTTGTAGAACCATTCCGGCTGCTGGCCGACCGCGCCGGCGGCGGGCTTGCCGCCCTCGACGCCCTCGAGGAACATCCGCATGCTGTCGGTCTTGTGGGTGGCCGCGGCGGCATCGCGGTGCATCTTGTCGCGCCCCTCGGCCGAGCCGAGATGGGTGAGGCCGGTGCCGGCCAGGACGAGGTGCGCGGGATCGGGATGGTCGATCGGCGCCACCAGCCGCCCCGCCGCCAGCTCGGCCGCGAGATCGACCTGGCCGGAAATGCCGAGCGCATCGACCGCCTCCGCCAGCGACCGGCCGCTCTCGATCGCCCGCAGCGCCAGCGCGCGGACATCGGACACGCCGGCGACGAACCCGGCCCCGTCCTGCCGCGCCGCGATCACCCGCCGGGTGCCGTCCTGGTCCCGATGCTGCAACAGTCGCAATGCCATGTCCTCTCCCTTTCAACCGCTGCGGGCGGCAATAATTAGTCCGACATATTATTGGCGCGCACCAAAGGCAACTTGCATGCGCCGGAATGTGCGCGGATAAGACCGGCCAGTCACAAGGGAGCATGCGCCGGATGGCATCGAAGGAGGAGGAGGCCCAAGCGCCCGCGGCGGCTTCCGCGGTGCAATTGACGCCGTCTCCCAAGGGTTCCGGCCGCCGCCTGCGGGGTGCAGTCGCCCATTATCTCGGCACCGCGATCGTCTCCGGACGGATCGCCCCGGGCGAACGGCTGACCGGCGAAGTCGCCAACGCCGAGGCGCTCGACGTGTCGCGCAGCGCCTATCGCGAAGCGGTGCAGGTGCTCACGGCCAAGGGCCTGGTCGAAAGCCGCCCCAAGGCCGGGACGCGCGTCCTGCCGCGCAGCCGCTGGAACATGCTCGACCCCGCCGTGCTGGCCTGGGCCTTTTCGGGCGAGCCCGATCTCGACTTCGTCCGCGACCTGTTCGAGCTTCGCGCGATCGTGGAGCCCAATGCCGCGCGCCTGGCGGCCGAGCGCCGCGACAAGGCCGACATCAAGGCGATGAAGGACGCGCTGACCAAGATGCGCCGCTACACGCTGGCGACCGAAGCCGGCCGCGCCGCCGACCGCGACTTCCACGACGCGCTGCTCCAGGCGACGCACAACAGCACCCTGATCGCGCTGAGCGCGAGCATCGGCGCGGCGGTGAACTGGACGACCCAGTTCAAGCAGCGCGCCCGCGCCCTGCCCCGCGACCCGCTGCCCGACCATGCCCGCGTGTTCGACGCGATCGTCGCGGGCGATGCGGATGCGGCCAGCCAGGCGATGCGCACGCTGGTCGACCTGGCGCTCGAGGATACACGCTCGGCGATGTAAGCCCGCGCCCGGCTCAGGCCCTCGGCGTGGGGCGCGAGCCCCATAGCGCGTAGAAGAGCACATAGAGGCTGCACGCGGCGGTGACGAGAAAGCCCCAGTGCAGGCCATAGCCGTCGGCGATCTTGCCCTGGATCGAGGCCAGTGCGCCGCCCGCGATCGACATGATGAGGAGCCCGGAACCCTCCTCCGTCAGCGGCCCGAGCCCGCGGATCGCCAGCGCGAAGATCGCCGGGAACATGATCGAAATGCCCAGCCCGACCGTGATCAGGCCATACATCGCCACCGGCCCCGGCACGAACACGGCGACCAGCGAGCCGCCCATCGCGATCAGCGCGAACAGCGCCAGCACGCGCTCCGGCGCGATCTTGCGCATCAGCCCGGCGCCGAGGAAGCGACCGACCATCATCCCGCCCCAGAACAGGGTGAGATAGGTGGCGGCATGCTCCTGGGTGAGGTTTGCGACGCTGGGCTGCGACACGAAGTTGATGAAATAGCTGCCGACGCCGATCTCGGCGAGCACGCAGAGCGCGATGCCGACACAACCGAGAATGAGGTTGCGGTGGCGGAAGAGCGACAGGCTGCGGCGCTCCTCGGCCGAGACACGCCGGGTGGCGGCGCCGAGCGCCGGGAGCTTTGCCCGTGCGATCAGGAAGGCGAGGATCGCGAGCACGATCGCCACGATCAGATAGGGCAATTCCGTCGCCTGCGCGTCGGCCATGCGCTGGGCGTGGGTGAGCTCGGTGCCCTGCGCGGTGGTGCCGCCGGTGGTGCGCGCGAGGATCAGATACTTGCCGAACAGGATCGCCAGAACGTCACCGGTGGTGTTGAACGCCTGCACCAGGGTGAGACGGGATTCAGCACTCTCGGGCGGGCCGATCACCGCGACATAGGGGTTCGCCGCGACCTGCAGCAGCGCGATCCCGCACGACACGATGAACAGCGAGGCAATGGTGATCCAGTAGGAGACCTGCCAGGCGGCGAGGATCATGCCCAGCGAGCCGATCGTCATCACCGCGAGACCCGTGGTGAGCGCGCGCTGATAGCCGATCCGCTCGATCAGCCTGGCCGCGGGGATCGAGGCCAGGAGATAGCCGATGAACCATACCGATTCGATCAGGCCGGTCTCGAAATAGCTGAGCGCGAACACACTGCGCAGGTGCGGCAGCAGCGTGCCGTTGATGACGCTGATGAAGCCCCACATGAAGAAGAGCGAGGCGAGCAGCGTAAGCGCCGGGCCGTAGCGCGGCGCACCCGCCACGTCGTTATGCGCAACGGTCGCGGTTGATCCCGGCGGCAATGCCATGGCTCTCATTCCTCTCATGCCGCCCTGTCCGGCGCGGGTTGCTCTTTGCTTTCTAGTCGGAGTATTGATTAGCCAATCGGGCGTCAACAACCGATGGCGCCGCATATCGCGAATATGCCCGACGGAGAGAGCAATGAAGCCGATCATCGCGCTCGCACTGGCGCTTCCCCTGGCCATGCCGGGCGTGGCGCATGCCGCCACCGCGGAGCGAAAGGCCTTGGGCACCCTGTCGGACGGGCGCGCGGTCGAGGCAATAACTCTGCCTAACGCCCATGGCATCGCGCTCGCGCCGCAGCTGTTTCCCGACACGCCGAACCCGCCGGCATTCGGCTCCGCCCGGCTCGATCCCGGCCAGACCTATCGCAACCCGATCCTCTATCGTTTCTCGACCCCCGCGCCTTCGGGCCGGGATTGAGCACGCACACAAGGCTTACCGATGACCGATTCCGCGTTCCCCAAGCTGCGCAGCCGCGCCTGGTTCGACAATTCCGAGAATATCGACATGACCGCGCTCTACCTCGAGCGCTATCTCAACTTCGGACTGAGCCTGAAGGAACTGCGCTCGGGCAAGCCGGTGATCGGCATCGCCCAGACCGGATCGGACCTGAGCCCGTGCAACCGCCACCATCTGGTGCTGGCGGAGCGCATCCGCGAAGGCATCCGCGAGGCGGGCGGCATCGCGCTCGAATTCCCGGTGCACCCGATCCAGGAGACCGGCAAGCGACCGACCGCGGGGCTGGACCGCAATCTTGCCTATCTGGGCCTGGTCGAGCTGCTCTATGGCTATCCGATCGACGGCGTGGTGCTCACCACCGGATGCGACAAGACCACGCCTGCCTGCCTGATGGCGGCGGCGACGGTGAACATCCCGGCGATCGCGCTATCGGTCGGGCCGATGCTGAATGGCTGGCATCGCGGCGAGCGCACCGGATCGGGCACGATCGTGTGGAAGGCGCGCGAGATGCTGGCCGCCGGCGAGATCGATGATGAAGGCTTCATCAAGCTGGTGAGCTCGTCGGCGCCCTCGACCGGCTATTGCAACACGATGGGCACGGCGACGACGATGAACAGCCTGGCCGAGGCGCTGGGCATGATGCTGCCGGGCAGCGCCGCCATCCCCGCCCCCTATCGCGACCGGCAGGAAGCCGCCTACCACACCGGCAAGCGCATCGTGGAGATGGTCGCCGAGGACCTGAAGCCCTCCGACATCCTGACCCGCGAGGCGTTCCTCAACGCGATCGTGGTCAATTCGGCGATCGGCGGATCGACCAACGCGCCGATCCATCTCAACGCGATCGCCCGCCATATCGGCGTCTCGCTCGATATCGCCGACTGGCAGGAACATGGCCATGACGTGCCGCTGCTGGTGAACCTGCAGCCGGCCGGCGAATATCTGGGCGAGGACTATTATCGCGCCGGCGGCGTTCCCGCCGTGGTGGCGCAGCTCATCAGCCGCGGCCTGATCACGGAGAGCGCGCTTACCGTCAACGGCAAGACAATCGGCGAGAATTGCCGCGCCGCCGAGATCGAGGACGAGGCGGTGATCCGGCCGTTCGACCGTCCGCTTTCCGAAGCCTCGGGCTTCCTGGTGCTGCGCGGCAACCTGTTCGACGCCGCGATCATGAAGACCAGCGTGATCGGCGAGGAATTCCGCGGGCGCTATCTCTCGAACCCGCAGGACCCCAATGCGTTCGAAGGTCCGGTCGTCGTGTTCGACGGGCCGGAAGACTATCATGCCCGGATCGACGATCCCGCGCTGGGCATCACCGAACACAGCCTGCTGGTGATGCGCGGGGCCGGGCCGATCGGCTATCCGGGCGCGGCCGAGGTGGTGAACATGCGCCCGCCGGCCTATCTGATCCGCGCCGGCATCCATGCCCTGCCCTGCATCGGCGACGGCCGCCAGTCGGGCACGTCCGCCTCGCCCTCGATCCTCAATGCCGCGCCCGAAGCGGCGGCGATGGGTGGCCTCGCGCTGCTGCGGACCGGGGACCGGGTGCGCGTCGACCTGGGCCGCTGCACCGCCGAGATGCTGGTACCGCCGGAGGAACTGGCGGAGCGCCGCGCCGCGCTCGAGGCGGAGGGCGGCTATCCCTATCCCGCGGCGCAGACGCCCTGGCAGCAGATCCAGCGCACGCTGGTGGGCCAGCTGGATACCGGCGCGATCCTGGAAGGGTCGGAGCAGTTCCAGCGCATCGCCCAGACCATGGGGCTGCCGCGCGACAATCACTAGCCCCCTGCCCTGCAGCAAGGATGCGGCGACGGCCGGCGGATGCGCGCCGCCGTCGTCGCGCTTCCCATGGCTGCTCCGCGGGGGGGGGGGGCCC
>NZ_JASATQ010000040.1:0-48604 GCF_038440415.1 Sphingomonas sp. OTU376
CCCCTGGGTCCCGGCTTCCGCCGGGGAAGCAGAAAGGGGGGCTCAAGCCTTGTGCGGGAAGGCGGCCGCCGGTTCGCTGGTGCCGGGCTTGCCGGTCTCGACATGGCCGGCGAGGCGCAGGCGGGTGCCGTCTGCGCCGGTGAGCAACAGGTCGTACCAGTGATGCTCGGCAAGCGGCACCGGCGCCTGGACCTCGGCGCCGGGCGCGAGGTCGTGGCTGGCCCGCGCGTCGCTATGGGCGCAGTGGCTGGCCAGGGTCAGCGGGGCAGAGCCGCGATTGGCGAGGTGGAGCGTGCCGGTGGTGCCCTGCCATGCGATCGTCGCTTCGATCCGGGCGGCGCCGTTCGCGCGATATTCGCGGTGGAAGCCGTTCGGGCCCTGGACCACCAGCGCATGCGCCCGGTCGCGGCGGAGCGGCCAATGCTCCTCGAGCTTCGACTGGGCGGCGACGGTGAAATAGCGCCAGCCGGGAAAGGCGGTCTCATCCTGCACGCCGAACACGATCCCCTCGGGGCCTTCATTGACGAAGCGCAGGGTCAGCCCGGCATCGGACCAGATCGGCTCGACGGTGAAGCGATAGGGCAAAGCGCGGGCCGGGCGGGTACCGGGCTCCTGGGCCGGGACGCCTTTGCCCGTCGCGATCTTCGGCGGCGGGGCGGTCTTGCAGAGTTTCTCCGTCTCTTCGAAATAGCTGGCGACCGAGGGCAGGGCGGCGGCCCAGCGCGTGTCGAGGCGCTGGCGCTCGGTCACATCGAAATCGAACATCGAGGTGAGGTCGCCGCAGATCGCGCGGCGCCAGGGCGAGATGTTGGGCTCGGCGATGCCGAAGCGCTTCTCGAGGAAGCGCAGCACCGAAGTGTGGTCGAACAGTTGCGAGTTGACCCAGCCGCCGCGCGTCCAGGGCGAGATCACCATCATCGGCACGCGCGGGCCGAGACCGACCGGCTCGCCCTGGTAGGTCTCGCTGCGGACATCGACATTGCTCGCGCCATATTGCGGGGCGATCGCCGGCATCGGGGCGGGGACATGGTCGAAAAAGCCGTCATTCTCGTCATAGTTGAGGATGAAGGCGGTCTTGGCCCAGACCTTGGGATTGGCGGCGAGCGCGGCGACCAGGCTGGAGATCAGCACTTCGCCGAAGGGGACGGGCGCGTCGGGATGCTCGCTCATCTCCATCATCGGGACGATCCAGGAGACGGCGGGCAGCCGGTCGGCGGCGACATCGGCGGCGAAGGCGGCGATCAGGTGCTTCGCACGGGTCGTCTCCGGGTTCTTCGGCGCGATGCCGTCGACCCAGTCGACATAGGCGCGGCCGCGCTTGTAGAGCGACGAGGCGCGGTCGAGCTTACGGAATTCCTTGAAGTAACCCAGCGGGTTGTCCGAATAATTTGCGATCTCCTGATAGAGCTTCCAGGAGATGCCGGCTTCCTCGAGCCGGCCGGCATAGCTGCGCCAGGGCAGGCCCTCGCTGGCGTCGTCCTTCGCCATGTCTGCACCCGGATTGGGATCGGTGCCGCCATTGGTGACGCAATATTCGCCCTCCTGGCCGACGCTCAGGCCGTTGGTCCCGCTGAAATGATAGAGGCGGTTCGGGCCGGTCGGCCCCTGGAGCGAGCAGTGATAGCTGTCGCAGATCGTGAACTGGTCGGCGAGCGCGTAATAGTAAGGGATGTCCTCGCGGGTGAGGTGGGCCATGGTCAGCGGGCCCTTCTGGTCGGCCCAGACGTCCCAGTTGCGCCAGCGCGCCTGGCTGTCCTTCCAGCTATGGTCGAGCCCGGTGAAGCAGCGGGCGTTGCTGCCGTTATAGTCGAGGCGGAAGGGCCAGGCGACCTGGCCGCCGTCGCGATCGGCGCGGCGCTGCGCCCAGACGGGCTTGCCGCCGGGCAGCGCGATCGGGCGCGGATCGCCAAAGCCGCGGACGCCGCGCAGCGTACCGAAATAATGATCGAAGGAGCGGTTCTCCTGCATCAGGATCACGACATGCTCGATATCCTGGATCGAGCCCTTCCGGCCCTTCGCCGCGCGGGCAAGGCCGGTCGCGGCGCCCGTCTCGGCGGCGGCAACGCCCGAGGCGCCGAGGATGAAGGTGCGGCGATCGATCGGCATGACTACTCCCGTACGCATTGGTCCCGGCCCGGCGGCGTGCCGGCGAGACTTGGTCGCGCCTAGGCGCGCTATGTGCAAGGGATGTGACGAAAATCGGGTTTCGCGAAGTTTTTGCGGGATGCGGGCATAATATCCACATGCCGTGCGGCGAGTAGCTCAGCCGAGCACGTCGGTGAGCAACCGGCGCCAGTTGCCGCCCATGATCTTGTCGACTTCGCGTGCGCGGAAGCCCGAGGCGGTGAGGGCGGCGGCGATGCGCTGCATGCGATCGATGCGGTTGAGCTCGGGGATCACGACATGCTCGGGCGTCCATTCGAAGCCGGGCACGCCCTGCCGGCGCAGCGCGCGCCACCATTCGAGATATTCCTCGACGCCCTTGGCATTGTCGTTGTTCAGCTTGATGAGATTGGTCTGGCCGGCCATCGGGAAGTCGTTGGCGACGCCGACCGCGTCGATCCCGCCGACCCGCGCGACATGGCGGATCTGCGCGACATAGTCGGCGACGGTCGGCACCTTGTTGCGGGTGAGCCAGAAGCTCATCATGAAGATGCCCATTACGCCGCCGCGCTCGGCGATCGCGCGGATCACTTCATCGGGCGCGCAGCGCGGGTGGTCGACAATGGCGCGCGCGGCGCCATGGCTGAGCGCGATCGGGGTCTTCGAACGACGCGCCGCCTCGAGCATCGTCGGCACTGATCCGTGCGATACGTCGGGCAGGATGCGCAGGCGGTTCATCTCCGCCAACCCCTCGATCCCCAGAGGCGTGAGCCCGGTCTGCACAGTCTCGAGCGCGCCGCCGGCGTACTGCGTGTTGTTGTGATGGGTAAACTGGAGGACGCGCAGGCCCTTGTCGTGGAAATGGGCGATGCGCGAGAGATCGTCGCCCATCATCTCGGTCGACTGGAATTGCAGGAACACCGCGCAGCCGGGGCGGGTGCCGATCTCGCTGCCCTTGCGCGCGAGCCAAGCGACCTTGGAGTCCTTGAGCTTCGCCACGGCACGGTCGATCGCGGGATCGTTCGCCGCGAAGTTGCGGCTGTAGCGCGGCACGCCGTCCGCGCCGCGCACCTCGATCAGGTCGGAGACGTCGGCGATCATCCCGCCCAGCCCCGCGGCGGTGATCTCGTTCAGGTCTTCGGGCAGGAAGCTCAGCGAATCGAAGAACAGCCGGGGCGCCCGCGATGCCCGGGCCAGCATCGGCGCCGCCAGAGCCGTCGTCGCCATTCCGATCACTGCGCCGCGCCGCGTCACCATGCATTTTTCTCCCGAGGAACTGCCCGACTCGATACCGCCGGACCGGCGCAAGGATGCGCAAGCGGCTGCGACCGGGCAGCAATCAATTGTTTCGAACCCGAAAACAATCGTTCACAAAATACCATATTAATCCAGTGGGATTTGACCTAGCCTTGTTTCAACCGCGTTACCACGGTGTGTCGGAGCCATGCGCGCGGGGTTTCGGGTAATGGCATCAACAGGAGGAAACATGCGTCAATTTCCTAATCGACAGGCTCTGTTCCGGGCGGTCTCGCCCGTGGCGACCGCGCTTGCGCTTTGCGCGGGCGGCGTCGCCCATGCGCAGCAGGCCGATGGTCCCACCGCGCCTGCGGATGCCCAGGAAGCACAGGGTGACATCGTCGTGACCGGCTCGCGCATCGCGCGTTCCGATCTTGCAGCGTCGGTTCCGGTGGCCGTGGTGAGCAGCGCGGATATCGCGCGCACCGGCGCCGCCAACATCCAGGACGTGCTCGCGGACCTGCCGGCCGTGGGCCAGAACATCAGCCGCACCTCGACCAATTTCTCGACCACGGGCAACGGCCAGGCTTCGGTGAACCTGCGCAGCCTCGGCTCGTCGCGCACCCTGGTGCTGGTGAACGGCCGTCGCTACGTCGCCGGTATTCCGGGCACGTCGATCGTCGACCTGAACACCATCCCCACCGACCTGATCAAGCGCGTGGACGTCGTGACCGGCGGCGCTTCGGCCGTCTATGGCTCGGAAGCGATCGCGGGCGTGGTCAACTTCATCCTGGACGACGAGTTCGTCGGCCTGCGCCTGCACGGGCAGGGGACGGTCAGCGACAAGGGCGATGCGCCCCGCCAGCTGGTCTCGGCTGTGGCCGGCGCCAGCTTCGCCGATGGCCGCGGCCATATCGTGCTGTCGGGCAGCTATGATTTCGACCATGGCCTGCGCTCGCGCGACCGCAGCTTCTCCGCGACGGACAATCCCAACCGCAGCTCCTTCTCGGCACAGGGCCTGTTCAGCCCGAGCGGCACCTTCGCGCCGGGCGCGGGCACCTTCACTTATGACGCGCTGAACAACCTCAAGCAGTATCAGAGCGCGAACATCGACGGCTATAACCGCAACTTCGATCGCTATCTGGCGCTGCCGGTGGAGCGCTATCTCGGCTCGGCGCTCGCCAAGTTCGAGATCGCGCCGGCCGCGACCGTCTATGGCGAATTCCAGTACGCCAAGTCCAAGTCGCAGAGCTCGCTTGAGCCGCAGGCCGTGGCCTCGACCGACCTGGTCTATGCCGATGGATCGGCCTTTGCCGGCATCCCGATCACCAACCCGCTGATCCCCACCCAGATCCGCAATGCGATGATCACTGCCGGCGTAACCGCGCTGCCGTTCCGCCGCCGTTCGAACGACATCTTCGATCGCAGCAACCGCAACGACCGCGAGACCTGGCGCGGCGTCGCCGGCGTGCGCGGCGAACTGTCGCCCACGCTGCGCTATGACGTCTATTACACGCATGGCGAGACCCGCGACGTCACCCAGTCGGGCACCGTCTATGGCCCGAACTACGCCAATGCGCTGAACGCGGTGGCGGGGCCGAACGGGCCGGTCTGCGCGATCAACGCGGATGCCAATCCGAACAACAACGACGCTGCCTGCGTGCCGATCAACATCTTCGGCTTCAACACCGTCTCGGCCGCGGCCGCGGCCTATGTGACGCGCAATGGCGAGCAGACCCGCTATGAGGCGCGGGTGAAGCAGGACGTCGTCTCGGCGACGGTCTCGGGCGACCTGTTCCGCCTGCCGGGCGGTCCGCTCGGCTTCGCGATCGGCGGCGAGTATCGCCACGAGAAGAGCACCGAGGATTTCGACGAGGCGACCAATCTGGGCCTGACGCTGGGCAACCAGCTGAGCGACACGCGCGGTTCGTACAACGTCAAGGAAGCCTTTATCGAGCTCAACGCGCCGATCCTGAAGGACAAGCCCTTCTTCCACAGCCTGAGCATCGAAGGTGCTGCGCGCTATGCTGACTATTCGACGGTCGGCGGCGTGTGGAGCTGGAAGGCCGGCGCGGAATGGGCGCCGATCCCCGACATCCGCTTCCGCGGCGTCTATTCGCAGGCGACGCGCGCGCCGAACATCTCGGAGCTCTATTCGGCGCAGAACGAGACCTTCCCGGCGGTGATCGATCCGTGCGACCAGCGCGCGGGCAATGGTGACGGCGCGCCGATCTCGGTGACCAACCTGTCGGCGGCGTGCCGCGCGGTCCCGGCGATCGCCGCGGCGGCGGCTGGCGGCGGCTTCGTCTACTCGACCGCGCAGATCCAGACGATCAACGGCTTCACCGGCGGCAATCCGAACCTGCGCGAGGAAACCGCCAAGACGCTCACCCTGGGCGGCGTCTTCCAGCCCCGCTTCGCGCGCGGCTTCAGCCTGTCGGTCGATTATTACCAGATCAAGGTCGAGAACGCGATCGGCATCATCGGCCAGCAGACCTCGCTCGACGAGTGCTACACCGGCGGCGGCGAGGCGATCTTCTGCAACAACATCATCCGCGACAACACCGGCCACCTGACCAGCGTCAACGCGATCAACTTGAACACCGGCTCGTTCGAAGTCTCGGGCATCGACACCCAGGCGCAATATTCGACCAAGCTGCCGTTCGCGAAGATCGACTTCAACCTGCGCTGGACGCACCTGCTCAAGCAGGAGCAGACCTCCTATCCGGGCGGTCCGACCCAGGACGAACTCGGCCAGCTCGACTGCTATGCCTGCGGCCGCCTGGGCACCGGCTTCCGCGACAAGGTCAATGCGTCGGCAACGCTCGGCTTCGACGGCGTGTCGGTCAATTGGCGGGTCAATTACCTGTCGTCGGTGGTCGATGACCTGACTTCGGCAACGCCGCGGCGGACCGGCGATTTCTGGTACCACGACGCGCAGGTGCGCTTCGAGCCGCTGGGCACGCGCTACGCCTTCTATCTCGGCGTGGACAATGTGTTCGACAAGAAGCCGCCGATCTTCAGCGACACGAGCCTGGTGACCTTCCCGGGTACCCAGACCTCGGCGACCACCTATGACCTCTATGGCCGCCTGCTCTATGCGGGCGTGGACTTCCGCTTCTGACGCGGCATCCCCGGGGAGCCCTCGCGGCTCTCCGGGGATATCCGAAGACGGCGGAGCGATTGTATCGGACGGGCCGCTCGCGCATAGAGCGGCGCCATGCTTTCGCAGAAGACCCGCTATACCATCCGCGCGCTCCAGCATCTCGCCGATCGCTATGGCCAGGGGCCGGTGCCGCTGGCCGAGATCGTCGAGAAGCAGAACATCCCGGGCAAGTTCCTGACGGTCATCCTTTCCGAGATGAACCGCGAGGGCCTGGTCAATTCGCAGCGGGGCAGGGACGGCGGCTATATGCTCGCGCAGCCGCCCGAGCAGGTCCGCATCGGCGATCTGGTCCGCAAGACGCATGGCTCGCTGGCGCTGGTGCCCTGTGCGAGCCGCTTCGCCTATGAGAAGTGCGACAATTGCGTGGCCGAGGAGGAATGCCGGCTGCACCACCTCATGCTCTATCTGCGCGACGAGACCGCGCGCATCCTCGACGGCGTCACCCTGGCCAATCCGCTGCCCGAGGCACTAAACTCTACTTATAATGTAGACAATTAATCCTGCTTTGCCGATCGGCGGCGGAAAGGCTGGTCTGTGCACTCCATCCCAAGGGCAGGAGTGACGGCCATGGCGGGTTTCATCGGTGCAGGCGCGGCGAAGCGCAGTCCGCTCAATTTCCTCTGGTTCATCCCCTCGGGCGGCGACAATCGCCGGCTCGCCTGGCCCGAGGGGGAGCGTGCGCCCGATCCCGAATATCTGCGCCAGGTGGCGGTGGCGGCGGACAGGCTCGGCTATTATGGCGTGCTGATGCCCACCGGCGCGATGTGCGCCGATGCGTGGATCACCGCCGCCTCGATCGCGCCCTTTACCGAGAACCTCAAGCTGCTGGTGGCGTTGCGCCCGGGCCTGACCGCGCCGGCCGAGGCGGTGCGCCAGGCGGCGGCGCTCGACCGGCTGTCGAACGGCCGCGCGCTGCTCAACGTCGTCACCGGCGGCAGCCCCAAGGCGCTGGCGCAGGATGGCATCTTCCTCGACCACACCCAGCGCTACGAGCAGACCGCCGAGTTCCTCGACATCTGGCGCAGGCTAGCCCGCGGCGAGACGGTGACGCAGCAGGGCGAGTATCTGAGCATCGAGGACGGGCGGCTGATCTTCCCCTTCGTCCAGGAGCCGCATGCGCCGATCTGGTTCGGCGGATCCTCGGAGATCGCGCGCGAGATCGCGGCCGAGCATGTCGATGTCTATCTCGCCTGGGGCGAGCCGCCGTCGCAGCTCAAGGAGATCATCGACGATGTCCGCGGACGCGCGGCGAAGCGCGGCCGCACGATCCGCTTCGGGCTGCGCATCCACTTCATCGTGCGCGAGACCGAGGCCGAGGCCTGGGATGCCGCCAACGACCTGATCCGCCACGTCACCGACGAGCAGATCGCGCTGTTCCAGTCCTTCCTCACCAAGGGCAGCGATTCCGTGGGGCAATCGCGGATGCAGGCGCTGCACAAGGGCAGCCGCGCGAACCTGGAGATCGCGCCGAACCTGTGGGCGGGCATCGGGCTGGTGCGCACCGGCGCGGGCACGGCACTGGTCGGCGATCCGGACACGGTGGCCGAGCGACTTCAGGAATATGCCGATATCGGGATCGATACGATCATCGGATCGGGCTATCCGCATCTCGAGGAAGCGTACCGCGTGGCGGAGCTGCTCTTCCCCAAGCTCAACCTGCCGCATCGCCGCGGCGCCACGCTGCCGCCGCTCAGGCCGTTCTTCACCCCCGCCGATGTGAAGCTGGCGGCGGAAGGGCTGGCGAAAGAGCCGGTGCCGGCGGGGCGGTTCACCTAGCGCTTCGGAGCGGACTGGCAGGCGGCCGGTCGGCTGGCGCGCACGGCTTCGTCCTGGCGCTTGCCGGCAGGCGCTTCGCCGGGCGAGGCCGGGATCAGGCCGCGCCCGAGGAAATTGCCCGCGCCGGTGCGCCGGGCCTGGTCTCTCAGGCTGACGGGAGCGGTTGCTGGCCCCTTTTCCGACGCGCGGGGCGGGGTGGTGCAGGCGGCGGTCTGGGGCGGCTCGGTCGCCAGCGCCGGGACGATGCCGAGCAGGGCGATGCTTCGGTGCAAGCCGCGGTTGTGCATTACTTTCTCCGGACGCCCAGGCTCTTCCTAGGGACGGACAGGGTGCCGCGCCGCAGCGCCGCGACCGGGCCCGGCGCTCTGGCGGCGCGGGCGAGGTCATGCGACAAAAGCGGACGGGGATGAGACGAAGGTGGACGTCAGCGCCCCGGCGATGCCCTATGGGCGCGGGCGGAAGGGGCGCGACACCGATGAAACTGGTACCCGAGATACGACAGGCCGCCTGGCTGGTGGCGCTGACCTGGATATTGTCGGGGGTGCTCTACCTGATCCCGTTCCAGGTGTTCACCGGCCTCTCCGCCTATGTCCTGGTCTCGGTCATCCTGATCTGCCTGCTGGGCGCGCTGCTTTCGGGCGGCGTGTATCTGGCGGTGCGCGGTGCCCGGGGGCGGAGCCCGGTGTTTCGCTTCGCCATTGCCGGCGGTGCCGTCGTGCTGGCGTCGGCGGTGCTGGCGGTGATCGACGGCGTGACCAGCCAGTGGATCGCGCGGCTGATGGCATCGACCCAGCCGCCCGCGCCGTTCGGCATCCGGGCGCTCACCAATTTCGTCGCGCTGGTCTGGCAGTTCGCGCTGCTCGGTGCCGCGTTCACGGTGATCGAGGCGAACAACCTCGCCCGCCTGCGCGAGCGGGAGCTTGCGGCCGTGCGGGAGGCGGCGAGCCGAGCGGAGGCAGCGGCCACGGCCGCGCGCCTTGCCGCATTGCGCTACCAGCTCAATCCGCATTTCCTGTTCAACACGTTGAACGCGATCTCCTCGCTGATCGTGACCCGCGACTACAAGCCGGCCGATGCGATGCTGGCCGAGCTTTCCGAGTTCCTGCGCGCCACGCTTGCGGTGGACCCGGATGCGGTGATCGCGCTGGAAGACGAGCTGGCGACGCTGCAGCATTATCTCGAGATCGAGAGCATCCGGTTCGGGGATCGGCTGGCGGTGGAGTTCGTCTGCCCGCCCGAGCTCGAGGACGCGCTGCTGCCCGGCTTCACGCTGCAGCCGCTGGTCGAGAATTCGATCAAATATGCGGTGGCGACTAGCGCGGTGCCGGTGACGATCCGGGTCGAGGCCAGGGTCGAGGACAGCCATCTCGTGATAGCCGTGGAAGACGACGGTACCGGTGGCGCCGCCAAGCCGGGTACGGGCGTGGGCCTCGCCAATGTCCGCCAGCGGCTCGAGGCGCTCTATGGCGACCAGGGATCGCTGGAGACCGCGCGGCGGAGCCCGGGCTTCCTCTCCACCCTTCGCCTGCCGCTGACTCATCAGCCGCAACAGGGAGAGGCTGCATGAAGCCGCTGCGCGTTCTGCTCGTCGACGACGAACCGCTGGCACTGAAGCGGCTGGCGGCGCTGTTTGCCGATATCGACGGCGTCGACCTGGTTGGCACCGCGGCCACCGGCGGCGAGGCGGAGGCGCGGATCGCGGCTACGACGCCGGACCTGGTGATGCTCGACATCTCGATGCCGGGGAAGAGCGGGCTTCGCGTCGCGGCGGATCTGCCGGCCGAAGCCAGGCCGGAAATCGTCTTCGTCACCGCCTTCGAGCAATATGCGCCCGATGCGTTCGAGGTCGAGGCGGCTGACTATCTGCTCAAGCCGGTGCGCTTCCATCGCCTGCGCCAGGCGGTCGAGCGGGCGCGGCGCCGGCAGGCGCAGCGCGAGGCGGCGGACCGGTTCGCCGCCTTGCCCGATCCCGTGCCCGATGCGTGCGACGCGGCGATCTGGGTGCAGGTGGCGAACGGCCAGCTGCGGCTGCCCCATGACCAGATCGAGTGGGTGGAGGCCGCCAAGGACTATGTCATCCTCCACACCGCGACGCGCAGCTTCATCCACCGCATCTCGATGAAGGTGCTCGACTCCCTGCTGATCTCGAGCGGGCTCATGCGGGTGCACCGTTCGACCTTCATCCGCCCGGCGCTTGTCAGCGGCGTCCAGCGGTTGGGCAAGGGGCTGATCGCGCTCGAGATGCGGGACGGCGCGCAGGTGCAGGTGGGCCCCAGCTATGGGAAGGCGGTGCTCGCCCGGCTGGGTCTCGGTCCCGAGGGGGCGTGAACCGGAACCGACGCGGCTGCGCCGGTTCCGATCGCGCTTCGATCACGCCACGGGCTGGCGCGAGAAATAGTCGATGGTGTGCATCAGGCCCTTGTCGAGCGGCATGGCCGCCCGCCATCCGAGCACCTGCTCGGCAAGCGCGAGGTTCGGCATGCGCCGGCGCGGATCGTCCGTGGGCAGGGGCGAGTTCTGCAGCGGCGACGCCGAGCCGGTCAGGGACAAGACCCGCTCCGCCAGCGCGCTGATCGAGATCTCGGCGGCATTGCCGAGATTGACCGGCCCGGTGAAATCATCGGGCGTCGCCATCAGCCGCAACAGGCCTTCCACCAGATCGTCGACATAGCAGAAGGACCGGGTCTGGCTGCCATTGCCATAGAGCTGGATCGGCGCGCCCACGAGCGCCTGGGTGATGAAGTTGCTGACCACGCGGCCATCGTCGCGCTGCATGCGCGGGCCATAGGTATTGAAGATCCGCGCTACCTTTACGGCCAGGCCATATTGCCGGCGATAGTCGAAGAACAGCGTCTCCGCGCACCGCTTGCCTTCATCGTAGCAGGAGCGAGGCCCGGTGCAGTTCACATTGCCGCTGTAGCTTTCGTCCTGGGGATGGACGAGCGGATCGCCATAGACCTCGCTCGTCGAGGCCTGGAGAATTGGGCAGGTATTCCGCCTGGCCAGTTCCAGCATGTTGAGCGCGCCGAGCACTGCGGTCTTGGTCGTCCGTACCGGATCGCGCTGGTACTGAACCGGCGATGCCGGGCAGGCGAGGTTGTAGATCGCATCGACCTGGAGATCGAGCGGCTCGCAGACGTCGCGCTGCAGGAACTCGAAGCGCGGATGCCGGGCGAGATGCGCGACATTGCCCATCGCGCCGGTCAGCAGGTTGTCCAGGCAGATGACATGGGCACCGCGATCGATCAGCCGATCGACAAGGTGCGAACCGATGAACCCGGCGCCTCCGGTCACGAGGACGCGTTCGATGTTTCCGCTCATTCGCCTTGCGCCCGCCAAAGGATGAACTTCTCGCCGCGCGCATCGATCTCCAGGCCGGTTTCCGCCGCGAAGCGTTCGGCGGCGCGCCGCACGCCTTCCCATCCGAAATCGTCGCCGATCAGCGCGCCGCCGGGGGCCAGCAGGCGCCAATAATTGTGGAGGTCGCGATAGACGGGATCCTCCTCATGCGCGCCGTCGATATAGATGAGATCGGGCGCGACGTTACGGGCGGCGAGGATCAGCGCGGCATTGTCGGAGCTGTTCGCCAGCGGCACGATCCGGTCGGCGACGCCGGCGCGCACGACATTGGCCAGGAAGGTGAAATATAGCTGCGGGAAGCCATGCCTGAATTGCAGCGATTCACGCCATTCGGGCCGCTGCCCCAGGGCGTGCTCGGCCGAACCCAGCCAGGTGTCGACGCAGATGATCCGGCAGTCGAGGCGCAGCGCCTTCGCCATCCGGGCCATGTGGATCGCGGAGGCGCCCTTCCAGCTGCCGACCTCGACGATCAGCTTCGGCTTCACCTTCGACATGACCTCGAGAAACACCGGGTCTTCCGAGCCCCAGCCCTGCACATCGGCGGGCCAGGCGCTCGGATCGAACCCCTCATAGGGGGAGACCTGGTGGAACAATGCGGTCACCGGATCCATCTCGCCGACATTGGTCAGGCGGACGGATCGCGGTGCGGCAGGGGTGGCCTTTCGCGACAGGCGGTCGATCACCAGGCGCGCGGTGGATGCCACGCCGATGGTGCGCGAGAGCTGCCACGCCCGGCGGAGCCTGTGCGGGACAAGGGTGGAGCGGCGCCCCGCGGCAAAGCGCTGCCGAAGTTTGGTGATGAACCGGTCGATCGCCAGCTGCTCATTGGGCCGCGCCAGCGCCGGCCGTTCGGCCAGCAGGTGATCGAGCATCTTCAGGATATGGGCTTCGGCCGCGTCGCGGCGTTCCGGCTCGCGGATATCCACGCCCCGCAGGAAATTGCTGGCATCGCCGCCCAATTGCACCTTGTGCGGGTCATAGGTCAGGCCGAGGTCGCGCCAGATCGCCTCGCGGATCGGATCGGTGCGCTTGCGGCTGTGGGTGGGATGGGTCGCGGTCAGCCCCTGCGAGTTCACGCGGTAGCGGGTAAGGGGCTCGGCCAGGTTGCGCGCGCGGGTGTGCGGCAGGATGTCGAACCAGAGATAATGGTCCTGCGAGACCGGCTCGTCTTCGCGGTAGCCACCCGCAGCCTCGAACGCGGCGCGGCGAAAGGCCGTTGCGGAATGGTAGAAGGGATTGTGGAACAGCAGCGTCCAGCGGATGGCGAGATCGGTTTCCGGCATGATCTCGACACGATGGGCACGCCCCGCCTCGTCGATCAGGGTAACCGCGCTGCCGACCAGGCCGAGCTCGGGATCGGCGCGCAGTGCCTCGACCAGCTTGCCGATCCGCGAGGGTTCGGAAACGTCGTCGGAATCGAGGCGAACGATGATGTCGCCCCGCGCCTGCGCGATCGCGCGGTTGGCGGACACTGCGGTGCCCACATTGGTCTCGTTGAGCAGCACCCGGATGCGCGGGTCGCGCGCGGCGAGCGCCTTGACCGGCTCGGGATCGTCCGAGCCGTCGTCGATCACGATCAGCTCGAAATCCTGGAAATCCTGGCCGAGGACGCTGTCGACCGCCTCGTCGAGGAAACGGAAGTCGTTATAGGCGGTCATCACCACCGAGCAGGCCGGCGCGCCGACGTCGCTGCGGTCGGGCAGGGCGACCGGCCGGGGATCGAAGATCCCGGTCCCGTCGCCGGCGGCAGCCGCTGCCGGGGAAGGCGCCGTCACCGGTTCGTTCGCGGTCGTCACGCGTGCGCCCGCCCAGCCTTGCCGGCCTCGTTCGGAAGGCACGCCACATCGCGGACAGACATGGCAGGACTGGCCCCTTGATCCCCAGACCGCATTGACGGTTCCCCCAGAATTACGGAATTGGGATTCCGGTTAGGCCACGGAAATTCCGTGTCAATGCGGTTTCCGGGTGGCGCCCGCCCTTTCGGGAAAATCGTTCCGTCGCCGGGATGCGGCGCGTTAATCGACTGACATTGTCGTTTTTTCGCGATAGGCGCGCGGGCTGATCGAGCGGAGAATGCAATGCGGGGCTATGCGTTATGTGGCGAACCACGGTCGGGAACCACGTTCCTCAAGCAGGCCATCGCGTCCACTGGCGTGCTCGGCCATCCGTTCGAATGGTTCCATCCCCGCTTCGAGGCGCAGCTCGGCAAGGGCGAGAGCCTGCTCGACATGATGATGGCCCGCGCCTCCAGCGACAACGGCGTCTACGGCCTCAAGATCTTCTCGGTGCATGCCCGGGTGGCTGACCGGTGGCGCTGGGTGAGCGACCTGCCGAACCTGTCGTTCGTCCATATCACCCGCGCCGACCTGCTGGACCAGGCGATATCGCTCGCGCGCGCCGCCCAGACCTCGCGATATGAGAGCAGCGCCGGCGAGGCCCGCCCGGCTGCCTATGATCGCGCGCAGATCACCGCGACCCTCAAGGACATCGCGCGGGGGCAGGCGCGCTGGAGCGTCTGGTTCGCGACCCACGGCATCCGGCCGCTCAGCATTTCCTATGACGAGATCGTGGACAAGCCGCAGGACGTGGTGACGCGCATCGCCGATCTGGTCGGCGTGTCGGACGTGCAGATCGACTGGTCCAAGGTGTCGGGGCGCGTCATGCGCGACGAGCTGAGCGCCGAATGGAAGCAGCGCTACCTGGCCGAAGCCGGTCCCGTCGACCGGATCGCGGAGCTTGAGGACGGGTCGCTGCCCGGGATCGCAAGGTCGGTGCTGCGCGCGCTGCGCTAGCCGGCGCTGCCGTTCCGGCCGGCTGGTGCCGCTGCGGGCGGCGTTTCGCTGGTCACCCTGCCCATGGTCATGGTGAGCACCTGGTCGCACACCGCGGCCACCGCCGGATTATGGGTGACGACCAGCACGCTCGCCGTGCTGCCGATGCTCGCGCGCAGGCCTTCGATCACGGCCTGTTCGGTGCCGCGATCGAGCTGGCCGGTGGCTTCGTCCAGGATGATCAGCCGGGCTTCGCGATACAAAGCGCGGGCGATGGCGATGCGCTGGCGCTGCCCGCCGGAGAGGCGGATGCCCGCGTCGCCGACCGGGGTCTCCATCCCGTGGGGAAGGCCGGCGATGAACTGGGTCAGCTGGGCGCGCTCGGCGACTGCGTGCAGCCGGTCCATGTCGATATTCTCCCGGGCGGTGCCGAAGGCGATGTTCTCGGCGATCGGCCCATCGGAGAGGAATATCTGCTGCGGGACATAAGCCACCGTTGCCTGCCATGCCGAGCGGGTGCTGGCATCCAGCACCTGGCGGCCGACCGTGATCGATCCCGAGCTCGGCTCGACCAGCCCGGCGATCAGGTCGAGCAGGCTGCTCTTGCCGCTTCCGGTCGGGCCGACCAGCGCGGTCCAGGTGCCATAGGGGATATGGAAGCCGATATCGTGCAGCACCGCGCCGCGACCGGGATATTCGAGGCCCACCGCTTCGAAGGTCAGCCCCTCCTGCAGCGGCAGCGGCACCGCGGGTGCGTCGTGCTGGGCGATCACCGGGGTCTGCGAAAGCGCCAGCACGTCGAGGAAGACCCGCTTGTTGCTGGTGAACATGCTCCAGCCGACGAACGAGCTGTTGACCAGCGGCAGGATGCGGATCGCGCCGAAGCCGAGCGCGCCGAGGGTGGGCAGCGCGGCGGTGATCCCGCCCTCGACCGTGCTGAAATAGAGCGCGCTGAGCCCGAGGATAGCCACGGCGGAGCTCTCCACCACCACGCGCGGCGCCGAGGTGACGAAGGTGTTCTGCGCCTGGGCTTCGCGCAATGCGATGTCCAGCTTGTCGAACCGCGCCTGGAATTCCCCCTGTGCCTGGCACATCAGCACGTCGCGCAGCGCGCCCATGCCTTCGCGCAGCGCCTTCATGCGCGCGGTTGCCGTCCGTGCCACCGTGGCCGAGTTGCCGCGAAGCCGGCCGCCCACCGTGACGCTGAACAGGATATAGGCCGCGATGACCAGGCCCGCCGCTCCCAGCGTCGCCAGCGGTGCCACCAGGACCAGGGCGAGCAGGATCGTCGAGGTCAGGAACACAGCGACCAGGCCCTGCATCACCGGCTGGAAGGCCGAATTGGCGAGCACGTTCACCTTGTCGATGCCGGCGACGACCTCGCTGGGATTGCGCGACGCGAACAGCAGGTAGGGCTGGAGCAGGGTCCGGCGGAAGATCTCCGATCCCACGTCATGGGCCAGGCCGAAGGTCAGCTTGCTCGTGGCGCGGAGCAGGGCAAGGCGGATCACGCCCCCCGCCACGCTGGCGACGACGAGGCAGATGATCGCGGCGTCGAGCAGGTTTCCCTGGCCGGCAAGGCGCTCGAAGAAACGGACGCCCGCCATGCGGCCGGCCCGTTCGGGGGCGACGAGCAGCGCCAGGAACGGCAGCAGCGAGCCGATGGTGACCAGCTCGGCGACGCTGGCGATCGCCATCAGGCCGAGCGTGCGCGAGAACTGCCGCCGGCGGCGCTGGTTCATGGTTTGCCACAGGCGCCGGGCAATGGCGAAGAAGGTCTCGTCCGACAAAGGCCTGGTGCCGGGCATCGGCTAGGCGCCCTCTGCCTGCAGCTGGGCCAGGAAAGATCCGGGCGGTGCCGGCTTGTCCTTGAAATGCTTGATATTCTCGTTCCAGAGATGGATCGCGACGCTGTCGCTGGCAGTCATGTCCGCCAGCGAGAATGCGGGATCCAGTATCCGGTCGGCCTGGGTGTAGTGGAGCGGATAGAAGATGTGCGGGGGCAGCGCCCAATGGGTCACGCCTTCCTCGGCCGCCAGCGCGGTCAGCGCGCGCGGGCCGGTCACGCCCCACGGCATCTCCGAAAGGCCGGTGCGCCCCTGCGTCTTGAGGCGCCACCAGGCGTTCAGCCGGGGGCGGCGCGGAAGCCAGGCCGGCACGCTGTCCTCCTCGAAGATCTTGAGCAGGCGCGTCAGCAGCGAAGAGTCCGGCGGCAGCCGGAGGATCGCCGTGTTGATGATGCCGACATCCTCGAAGCCGAACAGGAAGCTGCGGTTCTCGGTGATCGGGCGCAGCAGGTAGATGTCCGAATCGATCCAGATCCCGGCGCCCTGGCGCTGGAGTTCGTAGCGGAACCAGTTCGAGAATAGCGACACGCTGCCGGTCCGATGCCGGATGATGCTTTCGCGCGGCAGGATCGTTGCCGCATCGCGTACTTCCACGCCCTCCGGAATTCCCGCCGGCTCGTCATAGCAATACAGGATCAGCGGATGTCCGGCGCGCATCACCGACCGGAAGCACGCCCTTTCCAGCGGGGAAAGGGAGGGGCCTATCCAGAGCGTGGTACAGGCCGTCATGCTTCTATGTGATCCTCCGGCGACACCGCCACCCTGGCCGTGCATCACGACACGGGCCTTAGCGTTGGCCATCCTTGATGTCTAAGTTGAACGCGGCGGTGAAGTGCCATTCGGTAGCAATGACGCACGGCGTTGGTTGAAAACCCGTGAAGCGACACTGCCGCCGCCAAGATCCCGGATGCGGGATCGCGCCGGCGCGTCGAATCGTTCGCGCGCGTCGCGATCGCATGTCCGGCTTCATCAAGCGCAACGTGCAAAGGGGCCCCGCCAGCGATCGTCGCTGCCAATAATGTGAGAATATACTGAGAGACAACGCGCCCGAACGCCACCCTGGTCGCCGACAGACTCAGGATGGTGACCCCTACGGGAATCGAACCCGTGTTTCAGCCGTGAAAGGGCCGCGTCCTAACCGCTAGACGAAGGGGCCATGCCGAAGCGTGGAGGCGGCCAGTTAGGGAAGGATCGGCACGCGGTCAAGCGCTTCATCGCACCATTTCCCGATTATTTGCTCAATCCGCCCAGGCCGCATCCTCGACATGCAATTCGGCGGCGGGACGCGAGCCCCAGTCGTCGATCCTGGCCCGCCCGGCGAGCCACAGCTTGCGGTGGCGCGGGGCGGAAAGCAGGGCCTGGCCGAGCTCGGTATCGGCCTGGCGGAAGGCTACCGCCTTGATGCTGCGCCCGTCCGGCCCAGCCACGATCAGGCGGACATGGCCGCCGCTGCCCACCACATCGGCCTTGATCACCGTAACCGGCCCGGCCGCCACGCGCGGGGCGGGCCAGCCCATGCCATAGGGGCCGCCGGCCTCCATCGCATTGACCAGGTCGGGGCAGACGCCGCCGGGCGCCACCACCGCGTCGAGCAGCAGCGCTCGCTCGCCCATCGCCTGGGTCACGCGTTCCGAGAGCCGCTCCTCGAGGAACTCGGCGAATGCGTCGAGCTTGTCCGCCTCGATCGTCACGCCGCACGCCATGGCATGGCCACCGCCCGCCTTGAGCAGGCCGGCATCCTTGGCCGCCAGCACCGCCGCGCCCAGGTCGACGCCCGGGATCGAGCGGCCCGATCCCTTGCCGATGCCGTCCTCGTCGAGCGCGATCACGATCGCCGGCCGGCCGAGCTTTTCCTTGAGCCGCCCGGCGACGATCCCGATCACGCCCGCATGCCAGCCCTTGCTGGCGATCACCGCGACCGAATGATTGGCCTTGAGCAGGCTGATTTCCTCGGCCTCGGCCTGCACGCTCGCCTCGATCGCGCGGCGCTCCTCGTTGAGGAGATTGAGCTCCTCGGCGATCTCGCGCGCCTCCTGCGGATCACGCGTCGTGAGCAGGCGCACGCCCAGGTCCGAACGCCCGACGCGGCCGCCGGCATTGATCCGCGGCCCCAGCGCGAAGCCGAGATCGGTGCAGGTCGGCGCCCGGGTGAGGCGCGAGGCCTCGATCAGCGCGTTGAGTCCGATGTTCCGGCGCTGGGCCATCACCTTGAGCCCCTGGGCAACGAACGCCCGGTTGAGCCCGCGCAGCGCCGCGACATCGGCCACGGTGCCGAGCGCGACGATGTCGAGCAGGTCGAGCAGCTTGGGTTCCGGCCGGCTGGCGAACCAGCCGCGCGCGCGCAGCACGCGGACCAGTGCCGCGCCGAGCAGCCAGGCGACGCCGACCGCAGCCAGATGGCCGTGCGCCGCGCCTTCGTCCTCGTCGAGCCGGTTGGGGTTCACCAGGGCGAGGGCGACCGGCAGCTCGGTGGTGCATTTATGGTGGTCGACCACGATCACTTCGGCGCCGGCGTCGCGCGCCATCTCCAGCGCCTCGAATGCCTGTGCGCCGCAATCGACGGTTACGATCAGGCTGGCGCCTTCGCCCTTCAATCGCACCAGTGCCTCGCCCGAGGGGCCATAGCCTTCCATCAGGCGATCGGGGATATAGGGCCGCGCCTCGAGGCCCAGGTCGCGCAGCAGCAGGATCAGCAGCGCGGCGGAAGTGGCGCCGTCGACGTCATAATCGCCGAAGATTGCGACCTGTTCGCGCTTCTCCACGGCGTCGGCGAGGCGCTCGGCCGCCTTGTCCATGTCGCGGAAGATCGAGGGATCGGGCATGAAGGCGCGGATGCTCGGCGCCTTGTGCATGTCGAGATCCTCGCGCGCCACGCCGCGCGCCAGCAGCAGCTGCGTCACCAGGTCGTCGGGCACCAGCCCGCCGCGCGAGTCGCCGGCAAGGCCCCGCCAGTGCCAGGGCTGGCCGGTGATCGAACGCTGGATATTGAGTACGACGGACATCGGAACAGCTATGGAACAGGGCAGGGGCCCTGTCCATCGCGTGCCGGGCGCTATTCGGCCAGCGGCGTCGCCTGCTGGGCGAGCCGGCGGGCATAGGCCGCGGCGAATTCGCCATGGATGCGGGCAATGCCCGGGTCGCTTGCGGTACGCGCCTTTTCCTCGCTCATGCGCTGGCGGCGTTCGAGATATTCTCGGTCATTCGGCGGGGGCATGGTAAAGCTCCGGCTTCAAGCGGCAGCTCTCCAGTTGCTGTCATTCGGCGCCGTGCTCGGTTCCGGGGACGCCAATGCATTGTTTATACGCCAATCTGCAGATTTCGGCGACAACCTGCATCAAGAGCGCTGCTCGCTTCACCGCATTTCCGGCACGCCGTCGCTTCGTGCCGGACCGGGCTGGCGCTTCGTGCGTTCCGCGCCTACATCGCGCCTCTTATGGCCCGCCCACGTCCCGCCCAGGAAAAAGTGAAGACCGTCGCCGAGAACCGGCGCGCGAGGTTCGATTACTTCATCGAGCACACCTATGAGGCCGGCATCGCGCTGACCGGCACCGAGGTGAAGTCGCTGCGTTTCGGCGAGGGATCGATAGCCGAAGCCTATGCCGAAGTGACGGACAGCGGCGTCTGGCTGGTCAATTCGAACATCCCCGAATTCAGCCATGGCAACCGCTTCAACCACGAGCCCAAGCGCCCCCGTAAATTGCTCCTTCATGAGCGGGAGATAAACAAGCTTCATGGCGCGGTGGCGCGCGAGGGCATGACCCTGGTGCCGCTGTCCATCTATTTCAACGGACGGGGCCGCGCGAAGGTCGAGCTCGCGCTGGCGAAGGGCAAGAAGACGCATGACAAGCGCGAGTCGATCAAGGAACGGGACTGGAAGCGTGAGCAGGGACGCCTGCTCCGCGGCGGCCGTGACTGATCCCGCGCCCGTGCCCACGGCGCACACGTCGCGTTTCCGCCGCTGGCTCGACAAGGCGATGCCCAGCCGCGAGTCGGTCGAGACCAATCGTTGGCTCCGCCCGGTGGCGAACCGGGTGATGCATTCGTCGCT
Source organism: Sphingomonas sp. OTU376 (assembly GCF_038440415.1). Taxonomy (NCBI): domain Bacteria; kingdom Pseudomonadati; phylum Pseudomonadota; class Alphaproteobacteria; order Sphingomonadales; family Sphingomonadaceae; genus Sphingomonas; species Sphingomonas sp. OTU376. The sequence continues at coordinate 20,308 of NZ_JASATQ010000040.1, forward strand.
ATGGCGCTTCACCCGCCGCTCGGTGCCGCGCGGCGTCGCGCTCGGCATGGTGACCGGGGTGCTGGTGCCGATGGGGCAGATCCCGGCCTCGGCCGTGCTAGCGCTGCCACTGCGCGCCAATATCCCGGCCGCCGCCGCGACCACCTTCGTCACCAATCCCTTCACCACGCCGCCCTTGTGGGTCGCGGCCTATTGGCTCGGCAGCTGGATGATCGGCCCGGGCGAAGTGGTGGCCAAGGCGCAGGTGATCGAGCAGAGCTGGAGCGACTGGCTGGTCCACCAGGCTGGCCCGGCGACGCTGACCGGGCTGATCACGATCACCTTCATCCTCGCGCTGGTCGGCTATTTCGGCACCGCGCTGGCATGGCGGCTGTGGATCGCGCGCAAATGGAAGCGGCGCCAGGCGGCGCGGGCAGGGGCTGCAGCCTGACAGGAAACTATTCCCCTCCCTGCAAGGGAGGGGTTAGGGGTGGGTTAGAAAAGGTCGGGCTCGATGCCCGGCCTTTTCTTTTATCCCCGGCCAGTGGCTGAGCTCGCTGCGCTCGCAACCCACCCCCAGCCCCTCCCTTGCAGGGAGGGGAGGAGAAAGGGGAGAAACACAATCAGTCGCCAAAGCGTAACAATGTTGCGCCCAGTCGATTGACGAGGCGTATCGACGGTATAAGACAGCGCGCATTCAACCGACCCAGAGGTTTCCCATGCGCCTGTCGCTCCTGACCACTACCTTCCTTGCCGCGCCCGTGCTGCTCGCCGGCTGCGCGCACAACCAGCCGCTGCCGACCGCCCCGGTCGAAGCCGCGCCGGTCACCGAGGCCGAGGTGGCGCCGCCCGAAAAGCCCAAGCCCGTCTATGGCAGCTACGGCTTCGACATCGCCGGCATGGATAGCGCGATCAAGCCGGGCGACGATTTCTACAGCTACGCCAACGGCACCTGGGCGAAGAACACGCCGATCCCGTCGGACAAGTCGAACTACGGCGCGTTCAACATCCTCGCCGACAATGCCCAGAAGCAGACCCAGGAAATCCTCGAGGGCGTGAAGAACGATCCGTCGTCGAAGATCGGCACCGCCTATTCGACCTATCTCGATACCGCGGCGATCGACGCCAAGGGGCTGGCACCCGCCCAGGCCTGGATCGGCCAGATCAAGGGCCTGAGCACCAAGGCCGGCTATCCGGCGCTCACCGCCGCCGCCCGCCGCAACGGCGTCGGCGGCCCGTTCGCCGCCTTTATCGGCCAGGACGACAAGAACCCCGAAGTCTATGCGGTGAACCTGTCCCAGTCGGGCCTCGGCATGCCGGATCGCGACTATTACCTCTCGAAGGACGCCAAGTTCGTCGAGACCAAGGCCGCGTACGAGAAGCATCTCGCTACCCAGCTGACCAATGCCGGCGAGCCCAATGCCGCCGCCCGCGCCAAGGCGATCGTCGAGTTCGAGACCAAGATCGCCGCGGTCCAGTGGACCCGGGTCGAGAGCCGCGACAGCAACAAGACCTATAACAAGATGACCGTCGCCCAGCTGCAGAAGCTGGCGCCGGGCTTCGACTTCAAGGCGATGCTCGCCGCCGGCAAGATGAACGTCGACACCGTCATCGTCGCCCAGCCCAGCGCCTTCACCGGCATCGCGAAGGCGATCCAGCAGGCGCCGCTCGCGGTGCTCAAGGACCAGCTGCTCGTCCGCACGCTCGACGGTTTCGCCGATGTGCTGCCCAGCGCCTTCGACAAGGAGCAGTTCGCCTTCTACGGCACCACCCTGTCGGGCACGCCCGAGCAGGAAGCCCGCTGGAAGCGCGCGACCGACTTCACCACCGGCGCGCTGTCCGACGACCTGTCGCAGCTCTATGTCGCCAAGTATTTCCCGCCCGAGACCAAGGCGGCGGCGGACCAGCTGGTCAAGAACGTCATCGCCGCGATGGACCGCCGCATCGATCAGCTCGACTGGATGGCGCCCGAGACCAAGGTCAAGGCGCATGCCAAGCTCGCCGCCTTCACCCCGAAGATCGGCTATCCGGACCGCTGGCAGGACTATTCGGCGCTGACGATCACCGCTGGCGACGCGTTCGGCAACAATGTCCGCGCCAACAACTGGCAGTATGACGACAATGTCTCGAAGCTCGGCCAGCCGATCCGCCGCTGGGAGTGGGGGATGACCCCGATGACGGTGAACGCCTATGCCAATTTCGGCATGGTCGAGATCGTCTTCCCGGCCGCGATCCTGCAGCCGCCCTTCTTCGATCCCAACGCCGATCCGGCGGTCAACTATGGCGGCATCGGCGCGGTAATCGGCCACGAGCTGAGCCACCATTTCGACGACCAGGGCGCCAAGTACGACAAGGAAGGCCGCCTGACCGACTGGTGGACGCCGGCGGACGTCAAGGCGTTCAAGGACCGCACCGACGCGCTCGTCGCCCAGTATGACCAGTATGAGCCGCTGCCGGGCATGCATGTGAAGGGCGCACTGACGCTCGGCGAGAATGTCGCCGATCTGGCCGGCCTCACCGTCGCCTATGACGCCTACAAGCACTCGCTGAACGGCCAGGCCGCGCCGGTGCTCGACGGCTTCACCGGCGACCAGCGCTTCTACCAGGGCTGGGCCCAGGTGTGGCGCCGCAACTATCGCGAGGCCAATCTGCGCCAGCGCCTGCTCACCGATCCGCACTCGCCGTCGCAGCAGCGCGCCTGGGTCGTGCGCAACCTCGATCCCTGGTACGGCGCCTACAACCCCGATCCGACCACCAAGCTGTTCCTGACGCCCGAAAAGCGCGTCCGGATCTGGTAAAGTGACGTACGGCGCCGCTTGACCCGCAAGCGGCGCCGCCTCACACGGGCGCATGGCCACGCTGCCCGTTCACACCCCCGTATCGCCGTCCCGCCGCTGGCTGCCCTATGCCGGCGCGATCCTGGCCGGCATCCTCGCGGGCGCGGTGATCCTGCTGACGCTGAACGACCGCGCCGTCGCGGTGGGTTTCGTCGCGGCGGGCGTACTTGCCGCCGGCGTCCTGCTCGGCGCGCGCAGGCTCTTCCATAGCGACACCGCCGCCGAACAGCCGGTCGACTGGTCGGTCGCCCAGGCGCTTGCCGCCGCCAGCGACGATGCGCTTGCGGTCACCGACCGCGCCGGCCGCCTGGTCTGCGCCAACAACCGGTTCGAGGCGCTGTTCGCCGGCTGGCCGACCCCGCCCAATCTGCCGATCAGCGACGCCGCCGTCGCCGCGCTCGGCACCGCCGCCCGCACCGCCTGGCGCGATGGCGAGGCGCGCGAGGACGGCATCCAGGTGTTCGGCGCCCCCGTCTCCGTCCGCGTCCAGCGTGTGGGCGACGAGTCGCTGGTCTGGCGCTTCATCGGCGTCCAGGCGCTCGACCTCGCCAGCCAGGTCCGGGCGCTGATCGATGGCCATACCGGCGACCGGCTCGGGTCCTCCGGCATCATGACCGCGATGGTCTCGCCCGAGGGGCGGGTCCGCGCCGCCAACCGCGTGTTCCGCCTGCGTGCCATGGGCAGCGGCGAGGCGGCGGTGGAGGGCAGGGACTTCGCCCGCTTCCTGATCACCGACAGCCTCGGCCTGGTCCGCTTCGAGCGCGAGGGGCTGGAGGGCAATCCGCTCCGCGTCCTGCAGATCCCGTTCCTCGACGGCGAGGATGCGCCCTTGCTCGTCGCCCTGCTCGACGAGGAGGAGCAGGGCCATGCGCCGACGCCCGCGATCGGCGCCAGCGCCGGCGCGCATGTCCGCTCGCTGATCGCGCTGCTGCCGCTCGGCCTCGCGCTGGTCGACCGCGACGGCCGCTTCGTCAGCATGAACGACGCGTTCGTCCGCGCCACCCGGGTCAACGCCGCCGCCCCGCCGCTCTACCCGGGCGATCTGGTCGTCCGCGAGGACAAGTCCGCCCTCGCCGACGCGGTCCGCCGCTTCGCCGGCGGCGCGCCGCAATCGGCCGAGATGACCGTCCGCATGGCCGACGCGCCCGAGGAGCCCGTCTCGATCGGCATCGCCGGCGCGCGCGGCCTCGGCGACGCCGCGGTCCTGATCAGCCTCAAGGATTCGGGCGAGGAGTCCAAGCTCAAGCGCCAGGTCGCCCAGGCGACCAAGATGCAGGCGGTCGGCCAGCTCGCCGGCGGTGTCGCGCACGACTTCAACAACATCCTCACCGCGATCATCGGGCATTGCGACCTGATGCTGATGCGCCATTCGCCCGGCGACAGCGACTATGACGACATCCAGCAGATCCGCGCCAACTCCAACCGCGCCGCCTCGCTGACCCGCCAGCTGCTCGCCTTCTCGCGCCAGCAGACGCTGCGCCCGCAGCTCCTCCAGCTGCCCGACGTGATCTCCGAAGTCTCCAACCTCCTCAAGCGCCTGCTCGGCGAGACGGTCCGCCTCGAGGTCAAGCACGGCCGCAACCTCGGCCCGGTCCGCGCCGATCCCGGCCAGCTCGAGCAGGTCGTGGTCAACCTCGCGGTCAATGCCCGCGACGCGATGCTCTCGAAGAGCCCCAATGGCGGCGGCACGCTCACGATCGAGACGATGGCGGTGCCCGCATCCGAAGTCCGCCAGATGGACGACGATGTCCTGCCCGTCGGCGACTATACCGCCGTGCGCGTCTCCGACACCGGCACCGGCATCCCGCCCGAGATCCTCGCCAAGATCTGGGAGCCCTTCTTCACCACCAAGGAAGTCGGCAAGGGCACCGGCCTCGGCCTCTCCACCGTCTACGGCATCATCAAGCAGTCGGGCGGCTTCATCTTCGCCGACAATGGCCGCCACGGCGGCGCCGAGTTCACCATCTACCTCCCGGTCCATGCCGCGACCGAGGCGCCGGTGACCGCGCTGGTGCCGGGCATCAAGGAAAAGCCCGCCGACACCTGGGGCACCGGCACGATCCTGGTCGTCGAGGACGAGGACATGGTCCGCGCCATCGCCGAGCGCGCGCTCACCCGCCAGGGCTATACCGTGGTCACCGCCGACAATGGCGAGGCCGCGCTCGAGCTGATCGAGACGATCGACCGGCCCGACCTGCTGATCTCCGACGTGGTCATGCCGGTGATGGACGGGCCGAGCATGGCGCGCCGCATCCGCGCCAAATATCCGGACCTGCCGATCCTGTTCATGTCGGGCTATGCCGAAGAACAGCTCCGCAAGTCGATTGATCTGGAGCAAGTTGCATTCCTGCCGAAACCCTTTTCGGTCCAGCAACTTGCCGAAGCCGCCCGCGATGTGCTTGGCCCGAAATAAGCTCTTGGCGGCCCGGAACTTTTTTGCGATTGAACGCGCATATGTCGGGGCCCCAGAAAGTATTGATCGTCGAAGACGAGCCGCTCATCGCGATGATGCTCGAGGATTTCCTCGACGCGCTTGATCGCGTCGTCGCGGGTACGGCGGACAGCGTCGCCTCCGGGCTGGCGCTGGTCGAGGCCGGCGGAATCGACGCCGCGATCATGGACGTGAACCTGCGCGGCGGCGAGACCAGCTGGCCGATCGCCGACGCGCTCGCCGCGCGCGGCATCCCCTTCGTGCTCGCCACCGGCGGGGCAGGGGACATGATCCGCGAGGACTATCGCAACCGTCCGGTGCTCTCCAAGCCGTTCACCATGGACAGCGTCGAGAAGGTCCTCGACAGCCTCGTCGCGGCGGACTGAGCTTCCTCCCCTGATCCCCGGCGAAGGCCGGGGCCCAGTCTCGGCGCAGCAGGTGAGCCGGGTAAACCTCGCGAACGACATCGCAACTGGACCCCGGCCTTCGCCGGGGCACCGCAGAGATTGCGGGCATCCGGCAAATCCGCTCCTGCAAGGGGTATGTTGCTCCTTCCCGCGCCTTCGCCTGAGATCCCGGCGTCCGCCGGAATGACGACATGGGGGAAGCGCTGTTCCCATCCAGCTCCCCGGCGAAAGCCGGGGCCCAGGGTTTCTCTGCTGGCGCGCTCGGGGCCCTAGACTGATAAGAGCGGACTGATAGCAAGCGTGCCAGTTCCTAGCGTTATTTAATGCTCAGGGCGTACCCGCTGCCAGTGGTTTTCTTTTGGCGGGTTGCGACGTGATGACACCATCCACGACCTCGAAAAACCCCGACGCACTAACGAGCCCTTCGCAATAGACAGCACGGAGTTGACCAACAGGCATGTTCTCTGCGCCGGGGAGGCGCCCCTGCAAGCGCGACAGCAGCTTTTCGCGGGGTAATTCCGCATAGGCGTACATGAAAAACTCGAACAGATCTTGAGGCGTTTTCGTCTCGGTCGGGGGACGCACGATCGTTCCAAAATATGCATCAGGATGCGCTTGATAGTCGGCAAGCTGCGCATCGCTGACCGGCTCCTTGAGCAAATAGGATTTGCCCTCCGCACAACTGACGCCGACTACTACGGCCTTTTCGGCTTCCAGCATGGTGGCGGCGGTGACCGTGCCAACCATATCCCCGCCGTCTGGTCCGGCGCCTTCAAAATTGTACGTTTCCCCAATCTGGATTGGTGGCCTTTCCCCTTTCAATCCAACCGACGGGAGAGAGCCATCGAAGGTGGTGGGCCAAGTCAGGATTTTAGATAGCCCCTCGGCAACCTTCAGCGCATCCGCATGCTTCTGTTCCTGTAAGTACCTTTCTGACAATCTATAGTGGCCCGGACGGTTGAAATCTGGAATGCCGAGGCCTATCGGCCACGCGACCAGTTGGGCCAAGCCCTCCAGATCCTTGTGGAAGCTCAGGTTGGTGACGAACAGATAGGCCTTCTCACCCTCTGGCAACTCGTCTTTTTCGTATTTGCCAAGCCGTTTGTTTACGGCCTCGATAAAGGCTGGGCGATTGTCGTCGCTGACGTCCGCGGGCATTTCCGTATTCAGATCGATAAAAATCATCCGTTCGCAGTTAGCGGGTTTTGCCAGCGCGGCGTTGAGCTGCTTGACGAAGCTGGAAAGCGGTTTGGGCGAGATCGTGCCGTCGGCGGTCGTTCGGCCTAGTTCGCCAGCCACGGCGCGCATTTTTGCTTCGACCCAATATTTCTTTCCTGTCACGGGTGAGGTCGCGTTAAATTCACAATGCCTTTGGTTGGGGTCAGTTTCATCCTCGAGCGCTAGTGTGAACCCTGCCAGTAGGAAGGCGCTCGCAACCTGAATTTCATAGTAAGCGCCCTGGAAATTGCCGGGATTTTTGAGGCGCTGGATAAGTCGGGCCTGCAACTCTGCGTTATGATCAAGTAGATAGAGCCCATACGCGACTGAAAAATAGCAGGCGACTACGCCTGTAACTGGCATTTGGGTAGGTTGACCGGGCTGGGTGATGTGCTCCCTCTGCAACCGGCATAGCCCGTCATACCACTGCATCAGCGGGTGCCGTTCGGCGAGTGGCTTGGTGATTTCCGCGTTGCCCCAATCGGAACCGATCTTTGACTTTAGATAGTCGCCCAGAAAGTCGATGAAAGTCTTCCAAGCCTTTGAGTAATGAAGCTCGTTGCCAACTGCGACGAACTGGTAATCCTGCCAGTGAGCAGAAATTACTGGCTTACCAAAGCCTTGCTGATTCTGCCGAATGCGTTCCTGCGCCGCCATGTTCTGCCGCAATCGGGAGATGTCGGGCATATGCGGGAAATGGCGTACACCCGAAGCCCCGTGGCAATGCTTGAATTTCTTATCGCTGCCGCAGGGGCAGCGGATATTACGGCCGACTTTCATGCGATTCCACCTTTCAGAAAAGGTGGTGCCGAACTGAAGAATTTCAATGTCATCAAAATATTCGAATATTTAATTTGATTGCTATAATTTCAAATTAAGTAATTATAACTAAAGCCATAATTTTTCACTCGCGGTTGTAATGAATGGCGGTTTTTAGGATGGAGGTTACTCGTGCGAGATGGCAGATATTGCAACGCATACCTGTCGCGCCGAGTTACCGTCGGAATAGTTGCTAGCCACCCGAGGCCCTAATCCACCACCCGCACCACATCCCCAACCCGGATCACCCCCGGCCGCGCAGGCCCAGCATAGATCCCGTAGCAAGCCCCGAATTCCCGGGCGACCGTCCGCAGCACCCGCGGTTCCTTCGCGCCGGTCACCGGATCGATCGTCACGATCACGCAGCGCTGGATCGGGTCGGCGCATTGCACCACCGCGCCGGTATCGCCGTCGCCGAACGCCAGCCGCTTGCCTTGCCAATCGCCGGGCAGGGCATCGCTCTCCACGATCACGTTGATCCGGAAGCGGTCGATCGCGAGCGTTTCACCATGCGCCGCCTCCAGCGCGGCGTGGCCGGCGCTGGTCTGGATCGATACCGGCATCGAATCATAGACGCCGCGCGCCACCTGGATCAGCGAGGCCGGCTCGCCCGCCGCTTCCTCCAGCCGCGCCATCAGCAGCGGATCGCGCAGCCCCAGCGTCGCGCCGTCGGGCGTGTCCACCGTCACCGCGCTGGTCTTGGGCTTGCCTGGCTCCTCGAACCGCGCCCGGTGCAGCACCATCGCCGGCACCTCGCGCGCGGTCAGCCAGGGGAAGCGCGTGCCGTTGGCGGCGCGGACGAACGCATATTGCCGGTCGCCCTCGATCCCCTGCCAGTCGAGTTCGGCCGCGGCCAGCCGCTCGCCGGCCATCGACTTGACCGGATAGCGATTGAGCGCGCTGACATGGCCGACGATGCGGGTCATTGCGCCGGGCTAACGACTGTCCGCTTCCATCGCAATCGCCTCGCCGAAAAGCCGTTCCAGCTCGCGCGTGGCCGCCTTGCCCCAGAAATCGTCCGGCATCGCCTCGCACAGATTGACCAGGCCGCTTTCAAGGCTGCTGGCGCCCTCGCTGGCAGCCACCACCGCGCGGCTTTCCTCCAGCGCCATCCGGGCGAAGGGCGCGGGCTCGATCACGCCGGGCGCCGCCGCGAACAGGCCCAGCCAGTGGTCCTGATAGGAAACCGTCTGCCATTGCTGGAGGAAGAACCACAGGCCGAAGCGCAGCGCCTCGGGCGTCGCAAAGCGCGTGCGCCGCGCGATGATCGGAAACAGCTTTTCCGAGGCGATCTGGTCATGTTCCTGATCGAGCGCGGCGATCCATTCGCGCAGATACAGGAAGGCATTTTCGTCCAGCTCGGCCAGTGCCAGCGCGGCTTCGGCAAGCGCGCCGGGGGCAGTGTCCGAACTGCCCGAAGAGAGCCAGGAGGGGCTGCCCGCCGTCCTGCCATAGCTGGCCAGCAAGGCCCGCAAGGCCGGCAGCAGCGCCGCCTGCTCGTCGGCGGGCAGGTCGCGCACCGCCTGGAACAGCGCCTTCTCGCCGATCGACTTGCCACCCGTCTTGAAGCGGAAGGCAAGCACCCCGGCAAAGGACAGCGCCTCCGGTCCCTGCGTCTCGATCCGCTGGCGCATTTCGTCCAGCGCGGCCGTGATGGCGGGGCCGCTCAGGTCGGCCAGCGCCACCTGCTGGCTCGATCGGCCGCGCAAGATGGGCTTGGCTGTCTCGCGCGCAACGTCCGCCGACAGCGATGGCAGCTTGTCCCGATTGCGCCAGTCCGTCACCGGCTCGAGCGGTCCGATCTCGCCGTCGATCGTCACATGGCGCTGCACATCGACGAAGAATACCGTGAACCCCTTGCTGTCCGCGTCCCATGCCAGGCCGTGCAGATGGTGCAGCAGGTGCAGCAACAGCTTGTCTTCTATCGGCTCCTCGCTGCCTTCGCGCAGCGGAAGCAGGGGCTCGCCGCTGCTGGCCAGCGCATCCAGCACTTCGCCAAAGCTGGGCAGTCCCTTGAACTCGGCGAGCGACATGTAGCGGATGACGATGGTGCGTTTCGCTCCCTCGGGATCGAGCGGGACCAGGTCCAGCGCGATCCCGAAGCGCCGCTCGCCATCGCTCAGGTCCGGGTGGCGCGCCTTGTCCGCGGGGGCGCTGCGCAGGAAACGCGCAAGCAGGCCGGTGCGCCCGCTGGCGCGGGGCAGGGTGTCGAGATGGTTGCGCAGCGCCCAGCGCCCGTCGGGGCTCAGCCAGCGCAGGCGGGTTTCGGGCTGGCTCCCATGCGGCGGGTGCGGGAGATGGGTCATTCGCACTTCGCCGGTCGCGGGATCGAGGATCGCTATCCGGTCCTCGTGCAGGCCCTGTTCCACGCACGCGATGGTACCGTCTTCGCGGGCCTCGAACTCGCTGATCCGGAAGCCGTCGATACGATGTTGCTGATCGATCTCCCCGTCGATCGCTCGCTCGTAAAGGGTGTCGAAGCGCCAGTCCTTGTCATGCTGGGCGAAGAAGAACGCGCGGCGCGCCGGCGAATAGCACCAGCGATTCGAGGAAAGCCGCTTTCTGCGAATCTCGAAGACGCGCCGCCGTTCCACCAGGTCGAACAGGGCGACCGGATCCACTTCGGGCGCGGCGCGGCAGCCGATCACGAGCAGGTAGCGCGCATCCAACCGGATGATTTCGCGTGCCTCGACATCCTCGAATGCCAGGAAATGCCAGGGGTCGGCGCCGGGCTCGCCCGCTTCGACAAGCGTGAGCGATTTCCTGCCGAACAGCGTTCCGGTCGCCACGCGCATTGCATTCCCCCCTGTATTCGGGCCCAGCCTATTGAAGCGAAGGGGGCAGGGAAAGCCCGGCGCGGCCCCGTTGCCGGGCAGGTGGAACGATTATGGAACAAAAATTTCGTTCCGCTCTTGTTCTTGCGGAACAAAGGCGATACACGGCGTTCCAACACAGGTTGATGCAGCGTGCTAAACCTTCTAGCGACGGGGACTTCCAATGGCAGCTTCGCTCAAGGTGATTGACGGCAACATGGCGATTTCTTCGGACAAGCAGAAGGCGCTCGACGCCGCAATGGCGCAGATCGACCGCGCCTTCGGCAAGGGCTCGGCAATGAAGCTCGGCTCCAAGGAGGCGATGCAGGTCGAGGCGATCTCGACCGGCTCGCTCGGGCTCGACATCGCACTCGGCGTCGGCGGCCTGCCGCGCGGCCGCGTGATCGAAGTCTATGGTCCGGAAAGCTCGGGCAAGACCACGCTGGCGCTCCATGTGATCGCCGAGGCGCAGAAGACCGGCGGCGTCGCCGCGTTCGTCGACGCGGAGCATGCGCTCGATCCGGTCTATGCCAAGAAGCTCGGGGTGAATATCGACGAGCTGATCGTCTCGCAGCCGGATACCGGCGAGCAGGCGCTCGAGATCGTCGACACGCTGGTCCGCTCGAACGCGATCGACGTGCTGGTGGTCGATTCGGTCGCCGCGCTGGTGCCGCGCGCCGAGATCGAGGGCGAGATGGGCGACAGCCATGTCGGTCTCCAGGCCCGCCTGATGTCGCAGTCGCTGCGCAAGCTCACCGGCTCGATCAGCCGCTCGCGCTGCATGGTGATCTTCATCAACCAGCTGCGCATGAAGATCGGCGTGATGTACGGCAATCCGGAGACGACGACCGGCGGCAATGCGCTCAAGTTCTACGCCTCGGTCCGCCTCGACATCCGCCGCACCGGCCAGATCAAGGACCGCGAGGACATCATCGGCAACACCACCCGCGTCAAGGTGGTGAAGAACAAGGTCGCCCCGCCGTTCAAGCAGGTCGAGTTCGACATCATGTATGGCGAGGGCATCTCGAAGATCGGCGAGATCCTCGATCTCGGCGTCAAGGCCGGGCTGGTCGAGAAGTCGGGCGCCTGGTTCTCGTACGACAGCGTCCGGATCGGCCAGGGCCGCGAGAATTCGAAGAACTTCCTGCGCGACAATCCCGAGCTGCGCGAGCGTCTCGAAAAGGCGATCCGCGCGCGCACCGAGAAGGTTGCCGAGGGACTTATGGCGGGTCCCGACGCCGAGGACGGCGACGACGATCTATAATGGAATATCAGGCCGCGCCCGCGTGCGACGCGTGTGGCAGCGGTCACGGGCTCAGCCCCATCGGAAGACCCGGCGCGTTGCCCCGCGCCGGGTCTTTCCCGTTTGTGGAGGAGGGCGGTTCGAATCCCTCGCCTTGCGCGACCGGCGGCGAATTTTTGGAATTTGCACCGCTGCGGGGGGCGCTAAGATGCAGGGATGAAGGCAGTTCTCGATCCCGATTGCGTGCTGGCCAATGGCCTCACCGCGATCCGAACCCAGTACCAGGTACCGCGCGCCTTTCCCCAGCCGGTACTCGAAGCCGCGGAAGCCGCTGCCCGGCGGATACCAGACGAGCATGTCGACCGAACCGACATCCCCTTCGTCACCCTGGATCCCGCCAGCGCCACCGACCTCGACCAGGCACTGGCGATCGAGACCAGCGGCAATGACCTGCTGCTGCGCTACGCCATCGCCGACGTGGCCTGGTTCGTCACGGACGGCGATCCGGTCGACGCCGAGGCCTGGCGCCGGGGCACGACGCTCTACTTGCCCGACGGCAAGGCCAGCCTCTATCCGCCGGTGCTGAGCGAAGGCGCGGCCAGCCTCCTCCCCGATGGCCCCCGTCCCGCCGTGATCTTCACCGTCCGCGTCGCTCCCGATGGTGCGGTGAAGCTCGAGGAAGCAGAGCGCGCGCTGGTCCGCAGCCGCGCCAAGCTCGCCTATGAAACAGTGGCTGACAGCGAGCTACCACCCCAGTTCGCCGAACTGGCACGCCGTATCGCGCTGGCCGAAGCCGCACGCGGTGCGTCGCGGGTCGATCCGCCGGAGCAGGAAGTCGCCCGCCGCTCTAATGGCGGCTATGCGCTGGCCTTCCGCGCGCGGCATCCGTCCGAGGACCAGAATGCTGCCTTGTCCCTCGCGGCGAACCTCGCGATCGCGGAGGTGCTGCAGGCCCATCACACGGGCCTGTTCCGGGTAATGGCCGAGCCCGATGCCGCGGCGGTCGCCAGGCTGCGCAACAGCGCCCGGGCGTTCGGCATCGCATGGCCCGAGGCTCTGCCGCTCGAGCGCTTCCGCGACGGTCTGGATGCGGCCGATCCGCATCAGGCGGCGCTGATGCTTGCGATCCGCCGGGCAGGGCAGGGCGCGAGCTATGCGCCATGGAGCGCCGAAGCGGCGCCGTGGCATGCCGCGGTCGCCGCGCCCTATGTTCATGCCACCGCGCCGCTTCGCCGGCTCGCCGATCGCTATGTGATCCGTGCCACGCTCGCGGTGATGAACGGCCAGCCGGTGCCCGGGGCCGTCAGCGACGCCTTTGCACGTCTGCCCAAGGTGATGGGCCGGGCCGATGCCCTGGGCGGCCAGATCGACCGCGCGGTGATCGACCTTGCCGAAGCCGTGATCCTTGATGGCCGCGAAGGGGAGACCTTTGCCGCCGTTGTCACCGATGTCGACATGCGCGGCGCGCGGATGCAGCTCTCCGACCTGCCGGTGGTCACCCGGATCGATGCGCCCGGCGCGGCGCCCGGCACCGCGTTGCAGGTGAAGCTGGTCGATGCCGATCCGGCGAAGCGCGCGCTCCAGTTCGAAGCAGTCGGGGGTGGGGCATGACACCCGCCGATCCTGGGGATTCCGCGGCGACTGCGGCCCAGGTGGAGGTCTTCATCGATCGCTTCACATCGGAGATTGCCGACCGTGTTCGCGCCGCCCGGACGGTGTTGCGGAGCCGGCTGCCCGGCGCCACCGAACTCGTCTACGATAATTACAACGCGCTGGCGATCGGCTACGGCCCTGGCGAGAAGACGTCCGAGGCCGTGTTCAGCCTCGCCATCTATCCCCGAAACATCCTGCTCTATTTCCTCCCAGGCGTCGGCCTGCCCGATCCGGAAGGGTTGTTGCAGGGCGAAGGCAAGGTGGGACGCTATGTCTGCCTCAAGGACGTGGCGCTGCTCGACGAACCGGCGGTGATCGCGTTGATCGACGCAGCGCTCGATCGCGCGAAGCGCCTCTTGCCGCCACAGGGCGGGCGGACCATCGTCAAGTCGATCTCGGCCCGGCAACGCCCGCGCCGTCCAGGGGAAGCTGCATGACCGTAATCGTCCACCATCTCGAGAATTCCCGTTCGCAGCGCGTGCTCTGGCTGCTTGAGGAACTCGGCCTGCCCTATGAGGTGCGGCGCTACGAGCGGAACAAGGCGACGATGCTGGCGCCGCCCGAGCTCAGGCACGTGCACCCGCTCGGCAAGTCGCCGGTGATCGAACATGGCGGGCAGGCGATTGCGGAGACCGGGGCGATCGTCGAATATCTGGTCGCGCTGGGCGATGGGAAGCTGGGCGCGCCGGGACACCGCGAAGACGCGCTGCGCTGGCGGCATTTCCTGCACTATGCCGAGGGCTCGCTCATGCCCCCGCTCTTCACCAAGCTGGTGCTGAGCCGGGTGCCGCTGTTCGGCAAGATGGCGCAGAAGAAGTTCCAGCCGATGATCGACGTCCATCTCGACTATGTCGAGGGCGAGCTGGGCGCGCGGCCCTGGTTCGCCGGGGCCGAATTCACCGCTGCGGACGTGATGATGAGCTTCCCGCTGGAAGCCGCGGTCAGCCGTGCCAATGCCACCGAAGGCCGCCCGCACATCGCTGGCTGGATCGCGAAGATTCACGCCCGCCCGGCCTATCAGGCGGCGCTGACCGCCGGCGGGCCCTATGCCTATGCGTGATCCCGGAAGGCCAGATCGTCACAGGCAGGGCAGGGCGCATCCTCACTGGCGATGAGGCCCTGGCAGCGTGGGCAGAGGCTGCGGTTGCGCGGCTGCAGCGCATGATCGACGGTGATGCGCTGGTCGAACACGAAGCACTCGCCCTGCCAGCGGCTCTGCTCGGGTGGGACCTGCTCCAGATAGGCCAGGATACCGCCCTTGAGGTGATAGACCTCGTCGATGCCCTCCGCCTTGAGGAAGGCGGTCGACTTCTCGCAGCGTATGCCGCCGGTGCAGAACATCGCGACGCGCGGCATCGGACCGTCCGCCTCGCGCGCGGCGCGGAACTTGCGGAACCACCCGGGGAACTCGCGGAAGCTGCGCGTCTCCGGATCGATCGCGCCCTCGAACGTTCCTAGCGCGACTTCATAGGCGTTGCGCGTATCGATCACGATGGTGTCCGGCGCGTCGATCAGCGCGTTCCACTCCGCGGGCGCGACATAATGGCCGACATCGGTGAGCGGATCGATGTCCGGCTCGCCCATCGTCACGATCTCGCGCTTGAGCCGGACCTTCATCCGGTCGAACGGCATCGCCGCGGCGCGCGAATATTTCACGTCGAGCCCAGCGCAGCCGGGCAGGGCGCGGACATGGTCGAGCAGTTGCGCGATCGCGTCGTCGCTGCCGGCAATGGTGCCGTTCAGCCCTTCATTGGCGAGCAGCAGCGTGCCCTTGATGCCCAGCCCCTCGCACAAGGCGAGGAGCGGAGCCTTCAGGCTCTCGACATCGGGAAAGCGCGTGAACTGGTAGAGTGCCGCGACGCGGACGGGCAGGTCCGCGCCGGGCACTGCCGCGGGATCAGGACTGGCCATAATCCTCGAAGCTGTCGGTCTTGGTGGTGGTGCCGTGCATCGGCAGGACAGCCGGCTCGGGATCGCCCGGCGCGTCGAGCTTGCCTTCCCAGCGGGCGACGACGACGCTGGCGACGGCATTGCCGATCACGTTGGTCGCGGTGCGGCCCATGTCGAGGAAATGATCGACGGCGAGGATCAGCAGGATGCCGGCCTCGGGGATGTTGAAGTGGCTGAGCGTGCCGGTGATGACGACCAGGCTGGCGCGCGGCACGCCGGCGATGCCCTTGCTGGTGACCATGAGGATCAGCAGCATCTGGATCATCGTCATCCAGTCGAGGTGGATACCGTACGCCTGGGCGATGAAGATCGACGCGAACGTCATGTACATCATCGAGCCGTCGAGATTGAACGAATAGCCGAGCGGCAGCACGAAGCTGGCGATGCGCGGGGGCACGCCGAACCGGTCGAGCGCGTCGAGCGTGCGCGGATAGGCGGCTTCCGACGAAGCGGTGGAGAAGCCGAGCAGGATCGGGTCGCGCAGATAGCGCAGCAGCGTGCCGGTACGCGGGCCGACGATCAGGAAGCAGGCGCCGAGCAGCACCGCCCAGAGCGCGAACAGGCCGAGGTAGAAGCTGCCCATGAAGAAGGCGAGGTCGCCCACCACGCCGATGCCCTTGGTCGCCAGCGCCTTGGCCACCGCGCAGAACACCGCGACCGGAGCGAACAGCATGACATAGCCGGTGACGGTGAGCATCACCTGGACGAGCGCTTCGAGGCCCTTGACCAGCGGCTCGCCCTTTTCGCCGATCGCCGCGAGGCCGACGCCGAAGAACAGCGAGAAGATCACGAGCTGGAGGATGTCGTTGCTTGCCATCGCATCGATCCCGCTGGTGGGGATGATGTGGATGAAGAATTTGGCGACATCGAAGCTCGAGCGATCGACGCCGCTGGACGTCGAGGCCGCCGGGATCGGCAGGTTGAGGCCGACGCCGGGCTGGAGCAGGTTGACGAAGATCAGGCCGAGGGTGAGCGAGACGAGGCTGGCGCAGACGAACCAGAAGAATGCCTTCAGGCCGACGCGGCCGATGGCGCCGCCGCCGCCCATATGCGCGATGCCCACCACCAGGGTGGAAACCACCAGCGGCGCGATGATCATCTTGATGAGGTGGAGGAACATCTGGGTCGGAATGTCGAGCCCATATGCCCAGTTCTCGATCGCCTTCGCCCCTTCCGGCGTGCCCGAGAGCGAGATGTTGAGCACATAGCCCAATATGCCGCCGAGCAGCAGTGCTGCCAGAATGAACCAGGTAAGTCGCTTGCCCAAAACAGGGTCCCCCTAAAATCCTTTGGCGCAGGCAAAGGGGATTGCGGGCCCCGGGTCAAGCCCTGCGCGGCCAGCCGATGCGCGCTGCCCTATGCACAGGGGGTATTGCAGCGACCTTGGAAGCGGCCCTATCGCATGCGCCGTCCTGTCCGGAGAATGCCGATGCGCCTCGACCGCCGTACCCTCGTCCGCGCCGCCGCCGCCGCGCCTTTGCTGGCCCTGCCGGGCGTGCTGCGTGCCGCCGAGCCGGACCTTTCGGCGCTGCAGGACATCACCAAGGGGGCGGTGCCGATCGGCAATGAAGAGCGCGCCGCGCGGCTTGCCCGGGCGCAGAAGCTGATGCAGGCGAACGGCATCGGCGCGGTGCTGATCGAGGGCGGATCTTCGCTGGTCTATTTCACCGGGTTGCGCTGGGGGCGGAGCGAGCGGCTGACCGCGGTCGTGCTGCCGGCCGAGGGCGAGCCGTGTATCGTCACCCCATACTTTGAGGAAGCACGCACCCGCGAGGGGCTGGCGATCCCGGCCGAGGTGCGGGTGTGGAACGAGGATGAGGACCCACTCAAGACCGTTGCCGTGTTCCTCAAGGACCGCAAGCTCGCGCATCTGCCCGTCGGCATCGAGGAAACCGTTCGATATTTTGCAGTCGGGGGGCTGCAGAAGGAGGGATTCGAAGTGGTCTCCGCCAATCCCGTGGTTCGGGGCTGCCGGATGATCAAGACGGCCCCGGAAATCGCACTGATGCAGCTCGCGACCGACGTGACCATCGCCGCCTATCGCTGGGTCCAGCCGCGCGTCGAGAAGGGGATGAGCCAGCGCGACGTCTCCGCGCTGATGGACGCCGCCACCAAGAAGCTTGGCGGCAGCCCCGAGTTCAGCATGGTGCTGGTCGGCGAGGGCGCGGCCTATCCGCACGGCACCAAGACCCCGTCGCCGGTTGCCGATGGCCGAATCATCCTGATGGACTGCGGGTGCACGGTGCAGGGCTACCAGTCCGACGTGTCGCGTACCTGGGTGCATGGCAGCGCCAATGCCGAGCAGCGCAAGGTCTGGGACCAGGTCGCCAAGGGCCAGCAGACCGCCTTTGCCGCCGCCAGGCTCGGCGCGACCGCAGGCAGCGTCGATGACGCGGTGCGCCGCTACTATGCCTCGCTCGGCTGGGGACCGGACTACAAGCTGCCGGGCCTGTCGCATCGCACCGGCCACGGCATCGGCCTGGACGGGCACGAGCCGGTCAACCTGGTGCGCGGCGAGGCGACGAAGCTGGCGCCGGGCATGTGCTTCTCGAACGAGCCGGGCATCTACATCCCGGGCAGCTTCGGCGTGCGGCTGGAAGACTGCTTCCACATGACCGAGAACGGGCCGAAATGGTTCAGCGAGCCGCCCCGCTCGATCGACGCGCCGATGGGCTGAGTTTCCCGCGCCGGCGAGAACTTGTTCTCCTTCCTACGGATCAAAGAGCGGCGGGAATGAAACCCGGCGGCGCGAGCGAAGCAGGTGAAATCCTACATTGCAATCCGGGCCGGTGCTGACAGGGTACCTGCGGCAGGGGACGGGACGATGCGGGCGCTGGCGATAGTGATCTTCTTCCTCACCGCCTTTGGCGTGATGGGGGTGCTGAGCGAGCATTTCCGGGGCGATGCCGGACTGCCCGCGCGGTTGATCGTCGACGCGCTGCTCTGCTTCATCGCGGTGCTGGTGCACGAGCTGGGCCATGCCGCCGCGGCGCACCGGCTGGGCGCCGATATCCGTTCGATCGTGGTGCTGCCCTTCGAATACAGCATGCGGCAGCGCCGGCTGCGGCTGAAATGGCGGGCCGGGATGGGCGACCTGGGCGGCTATGTGTCCTATGTGCTCGACCGGATCGATGCGCGCCGCAAGCACATGATGATCGCCGCCGCCGGGCCGATCGCGAACCTGCTGCTCGCGCTGCTGGCCGGCACCGGCGCCACCCTGATCGGCAGCGCGACTCTGGCCGGCGCGCTGCTCGGCGCGCTCGCCTTGCTCTCGGCGGGGATGGGAATCGCCAATCTCGTGCCGTTCAGGGGCAGTGACGGCCACCATATCCTGCAAGGCCTGCGCGCCGGCGCCCGCAACAAATCGGTGAGATAGCGGACCTTTTACCCTGATCGAAGTGTTTCGCTTGAGCGAAAGCCTGTCCGCAACTAAGTCGGCGGCTTATGACTTCGACCAACGATATCCGCCGTTCGTTCCTCGACTATTTCGAGGGCCAGGGACATGCCCGCGTTCCCAGCGCTCCGCTGGTGCCGCACAACGACCCGACCCTGATGTTCGTGAACGCGGGCATGGTGCCGTTCAAGAACGTGTTCACCGGCCTGGAGAATCGCCCTTACTCGACCGCGACCAGCTCGCAGAAGTGCGTCCGCGCCGGCGGCAAGCATAACGACCTGGACAATGTCGGCTATACCGCGCGCCACCACACCTTCTTCGAGATGCTCGGCAACTTCTCGTTCGGCGACTATTTCAAGGAGCAGGCGATCACGCATGCGTGGACGCTGCTGACCAAGGAATGGGGCATCCCGGCGTCGAAGCTGACCGCCACCGTCTATCACACCGACGACCAGGCGTTCGAGCTGTGGAAGAAGATCGCGGGGCTCCCCGAGGAGCGGATCATCCGCATCCCGACCAAGGACAATTTCTGGGCGATGGGCTCGGACGGTCCGTGCGGGCCGTGCTCGGAGATCTTCTACGACCATGGCGACCATATCTGGGGCGGCCCGCCGGGATCGCCGGAAGAGGATGGCGACCGCTTCGTCGAGATCTGGAACCTCGTCTTCATGCAGTT
The DNA here is from genome assembly GCF_038440415.1 of Sphingomonas sp. OTU376. NCBI lineage: Bacteria > Pseudomonadati > Pseudomonadota > Alphaproteobacteria > Sphingomonadales > Sphingomonadaceae > Sphingomonas > Sphingomonas sp. OTU376. The sequence goes on from NZ_JASATQ010000040.1 coordinate 39,728, forward strand.
CCTGCAGGAGAATGACGAGATCATCGGCGACCTGCCGCGTCCCTCGATCGATACCGGCATGGGCCTGGAGCGCGTCGCGGCGGTGCTGCAGGGCGTCCATGACAATTACGATACCGACACGTTCAAGGCGCTGATCGCCGCCTCGGGCGCGCTGACCGGCGCCTCGACCACCGGCGAGAACCAGGCGAGCCACCGCGTGATCGCCGATCACCTGCGCTCGGCCGGTTTCCTCGTCGCCGACGGCGTGCTGCCGGCCAATGAAGGCCGCGGCTATGTGCTCCGCCGCATCATGCGCCGCGCGATGCGCCACGCGCACCTGCTCGGCGCCAAGGATCCGCTGATGCACCGCATGGTGCCGTCGCTGGTCGCCGAGATGGGCGCCGCGTTCCCCGAGCTGGTCCGCGCGCAGCCGCTGATCGAAGCGACGCTGCTGCAGGAAGAGACGCGCTTCCGCCAGACGCTGGCCAATGGCCTGCGGCTGCTCGACGAGGCGACTGTCGGCATGGCGGCGGGCGACACGCTGCCCGGCGAGACCGCGTTCAAGCTCTACGACACGTTCGGCTTCCCCTATGACCTGACCGAGGACGCCCTGCGCGCGCAGGAGATCAACGTCGATCGCGCCGGCTTCGACACCGCGATGGCCGCGCAGAAGGCTGCCGCGCGCGCCGCCTGGAAGGGCTCGGGCGAGAAGGCTTCGGAAGAGCTGTGGTACGACCTGGCCGACGAGCTGGGCGGCACCGAGTTCACCGGCTATGCCGGCACCCAGGGCGAAGGCCAGGTGGTGGCGATCGTCAAGGACGGCGCCAAGGTCGACAAGGCAGTTGCCGGCGACAGCGTGACGATCCTGACCAACCAGACCCCCTTCTACGCCGAGAGCGGCGGCCAGATGGGCGATGTCGGCGTGATCTCGAACGACAAGCTGAGCGCGGCGGTGAACGACACCTCCAAGCCGCTTGGGCGGCTTCACGCGCATCATGCCAAGATCGAGACCGGCGAAGTCGCGGTCGGCGACGCGGTGCAGCTCACCGTCGATGCCGATCATCGTGATCGGGTTCGCGCCAACCACTCGGCGACGCACCTGCTGCACGCGGCGCTGCGCAAGCGGCTGGGCGGGCATGTGACGCAGAAGGGCAGCCTGGTGGCGCCCGATCGCCTGCGCTTCGACTTCTCGCACCCCTCGGCGCTGTCGGCCGAGGAGATCGCGGACATCGAAGCCGATGTGAACGCGCAGATCCGCCACAACGGCGCGGTCGAGACCCGGCTGATGACTCCGGACGACGCGATCGCCGCCGGCGCGATGGCGCTGTTCGGCGAGAAGTACGGCGACGAAGTTCGCGTGCTGTCGATGGGGCTGGGCGAGGATGCGTCCTATTCGGTCGAGCTGTGCGGCGGCACGCACGTGAACGCCACCGGCGACATCGCGATCTTCAAGATCGTCTCGGAAAGCGCCGTGTCGAGCGGCGTGCGCCGGATCGAGGCGCTGACCGGCGAAGGCGCGCGGCTGTGGCTCAACGGCCGCGACGCGCAACTGCGCGAGGCGGCGGCGGCGCTCAAGACGTCGGCGGATGAAGTTGTGGGCCGTGTGGCTGCGCTGGTCGAGGAGCGCCGCAAGCTCGAGCGCGAGCTGGCCGAGGCCAAGAAGGCACTGGCGCTGGGCGGCGGCGGTACCGCGCAGGCGGCTGGGCCGGAGCAGGTCGCGGGCATCAACTTCATCGGCCAGGTGATCGATGGGCTCGAGCCCAAGGAACTGCGCGGCGCGGTCGATGAGGCCAAGCAGCGGGTTGGTTCGGGCGTGGTGGCGCTGGTTGCCGTGAATGACGGCCGGGCCTCGGTCGCGGTCGGCGTGACTGCCGGTGTGGCGGCGAGCGCGGTGGACCTGGTCAAGGTCGCCGTGGCGGTGCTGGGCGGGCAGGGCGGCGGCGGCCGTCCCGACATGGCCCAGGGCGGCGGCCCGGATGGCGACAAGGGCGCCGAGGCGCTCGAGGCGGTGAAGGCTGCGCTGGCCGAGGCGCTGGCGGGGGTTTGAGCTTCCCAGTTCCTCCTCCAGCTTGCTGGGGGAGCGGCTATTTGAGCGGTGCTTCCAAACCCGCTGATCGCGCTTCTGGCGCAACCCCTCCACCATCGCTGCGCGGTGGTCCCCCTCCCGGAACGGGGAGGAGTTTTAGAGATCACATCCCCGGCGCCCAGCCGTCCTCCGGCGAGACCCAGAGCGCGCGCTGGGTCATGTCGCTGCGGACCAGGCCGTCGATCGTCACGTCCGAGATGATGCCTTCGCCGTCCGCCTTGTCGCGGTAGCAGCGCTTCCTGCCGGCGAGCGGCTGGAGCGCGAGCATCAGGCGTTGGCGGACCGAAGTCTCGACCGCGGTCGCGAGCGGGGCGCCGTCCTTGGTGAGCTTGCCCGAGCTGAAGTCGATCGGGCGGACGGTGGAGCAGGCGGCGCCGTCCTCGATCTGGCCCGACATATGATATTCGAGCAGGATCGTCGGTTCGGTGGAGACTACGCCGGTGACGGTCGCGTCGAAGGTCCCGTTCTCATGGACGGTGTAGCGGACCATGGTGGTGCAGGTGCGCTGCCGGGTATCCGGGCTGACGCAGCGGATCTTGCCGGTCCGGGCCGGGTCGAGCAGATCGGGGGCAGGCGCCGGCTGCGGCGCCGCGGTGGCGAGGAGGAGCAGAGTGGCGATCATCGTCAGTTCCCCAGCTTGTAGCCGTCCTTGTCGCTCACCCAGACGAACTTCTGGCTGAGATCGGGGCGCACCGCGCCATCGACGCTGAGCTCGTTGAGGAGCAGGCCGTTCTCGGCCGGCTTGATCGTGGTGCAGGTGTTCTTGCCGTCGAGCGGCGCGACTGCGGCGGTGAGCTGGCTCTTCACGGCGTTGGCGGTGGCGTCCTCGGCAGGCTTGCCGTTCATGTAGACGGTGCCGGCCTGGAAATCGGCCAGCTTGATCGTCTCGCAGAGCTGGCCGTCGCTGACCGTGCCCCGGGTGCGGATCTCCATGGTGATCAGCGGCGTGGGCGCGAGGAACAGCCGCGTGGTCGCCTCATAGCTGTTTCCGCTGATCTTGTAGCTCGTCGTGCCGACGCAGGTCTTCTTCGCCTGATCCGGCACGACGCACTGCGTCTTGCCCGCCCGGGCGGGAGCGACCGGATCGTCGGCCTGCCCTCCGGCGGCAGCGGCGGCGAGGAGAAGCAGGCTGGTCAACATCATCGAAACTCCCGAACAGGATGTAGCCCATGAGATGCGCCGGGGCCGCGCGGCGGGCAAGCGGAGTCTGTCCGGAAATGCGCATTTCGAGACGGTGCCCGCCGATCAGGCCGGCGCGTCGGCGTCCTCGTCGGCACCGTTCCGGTCGAGCTTCACGCGGCGGAAGCGCGGTTCGCGGTCGAGCCCGGCGACGTCCTTGATCTTCTTGCGCATCTCGTCGCGCTTCTCATGGATCGAGGCGATCACCGGGCCGACGGCCATGCCGAGATCGACCAGCACCACTTCGGAGAGCTGGAGCGAGCTTTCGAGCGCCTCGGGCACCGCTTCGCTGGCGCCGGCGCGGTAGAGCTCGGCGGCGTGCGCGGTGTCGCGGGCGCGGGCGATGATTGGCAGGCCCGGCACCCAGCCGCGCACCCGGCGGGTGAGGCGGACGGTGAGGACGGGATCGTCCATTGTCAGCACCAGCGCCTTGGCATGGCCGAGGTTGAGCTTGTCGACCAGCTCCGAGCGGGTGACGTCGCCGAACAGGACGTTGTAGCCGCCGCGGCGGGCGGCGTTGACGTTGTCGATGTCGGCGTCGACGCCGATATAGGGCAGGCCGTGGCGGCGCAGCATGTCCGCCACCGTGCGGCCGACGCGGCCGAAGCCGATAACCACCGTGCCGGCCTGGACATGGGCGAGGTCGGCGTCGGGGCCTTCCTCGGTCTTGGTGCGCTCGATCAGCTGGGCGATCATCCGCCCGGCCTTGGCGAGCAGCGGGGTGGCGGTGAGGCCGATCGCGGTGACGGTGGTCCAGAAGGCGCCGGTGCTCGGGCTGATCAGCCCTGCCGCGCCGGCGACGCCGAGCACGATCAGCGTGGTCTCGGACGGGCTGGCCATCAGCACGCCGGCCTCGGTCGCGGTGCCGGTGCGCGCGCCGGAGAGCTTGAGCAGGCCGGTGGTGACCGCGGCCTTGACCAGCATCACGACCAGCGAGGCGCCGAGCAGGGGCGCCCAGTTGTGGACGATGAAGCTGAGGTCGAGCCGCATGCCGACGGTGATCAGGAACACACCGAGGGCGAGACCCTTGAACGGTGCGGTGATCGCCTCGACTTCGCCGTGATATTCGGTCTCGGCGATGAGCAGGCCGGCGATCAGCGCGCCGACGATCGGCGAGAGGCCGGCCGCGCTGGTCGCGAGGCTGGCGGCGATGACGACGAGGAGGCTGGCGGCGAGGAAGAGCTCGGGGCTCTTGGTGCGCGCGGCCTGGGCGAACATGCGGGGCAGGAGGATGCGGCCGCCGACGAACAGGATCGCGACGGTGACGATGCCGAATCCGAGCGTCTGGCCGAGCTTGATCCAGCCGTCCTCGCCGCCGGCCGCCGGGGCCAGCGCGCCGAGCAGGAAGATGATCGGGACGAGCGCGAGGTCCTCGAAGAGCAGCATGGCGAAGGCCGAGCGGCCGACCGCGCTGGTGGTGCCGGCGATCGGCAGCACGATCGCGGTGGAGGAGAGCGCGAGCGCCAGGCCGAGGCCGATCGCCCCGCCCGTGCTGAGGCCGGTGAGGTAGAGCACGGCGGCGAGGATCAGGCCGGCGCCGAGCAGCTCCGCCGCGCCGACGCCGAACACCAGGGTGCGCATCGACCAGAGGCGCTTGAACGACAGCTCGAGGCCGATCGAGAACAGCAGCAGGATGATACCGAACTCGGCGAACGGCTCGATTGAATGCGCGTCCGAGATGGTGATGTGGTAGAGCCAGGGGTAGCGGGGCACGAGGCTGCCGAGGCCGAACGGGCCGACCAGCGCGCCGACCAGGATGAAGCCGATCACCGGGCTTATCCGGAAGCGCGCGAAGGCGGGGATCACCAGCCCGGCGGCACCGAGGATGACGAGCGCGTCGGAAAGGCCGCTATTGCCGAGGTTCACGCGCGAAACCTTGCGATGCGTGCCATTGCGAAGTTCAAGCCCTGTCCCCCTTTTCGAAACCGATATGTGCCCGGAACTCTTTTCCGGTCCCGCGCCGCCATGCGCAATGGGCAATGTCACCCGCGCATAAACTATTGCTGCGTCGCGGAACTGTCGTGTTTCCGCAACGCCATCGTCATCGCCGTCCCCGATGGGCGCGGCGGGGGCATGCTGCAACTGCGAAGCCCCCGCTGCGCGCGCCGCCTGGCGCCTGCCAAGGATTGGGGATCGACAAAATGCATACGGTACGCACGCTGGGAATGCTCGGCATTTCGCTGCTTTCCTTCACCATCGCCAACGCGGCGCACGCGCAGAGCGCGGTGAGCGAGGGAAGTGACGGGGAAGAGATCGTCGTCACCGGCCAGCGCGCCAGCCAGAAGCGCGCGATCGAGGCCAAGCGCGACGCGATCGGCATCCTCGACGTCGCCGCCGCCGACGAGATGGGCCGCCTGCCGGACCGCAACGTCTCCGAAGTCGTCGAGCACCTTCCGGCGGTGGGCGTCACCTATGACCAGGGCGAGGGCCGCTATGTCGCCATTCGCGGCGTGCCGTCGAACCTGAACGGCTACACGCTGAACGGCATGGAGATCGGCAACCCCGACGGCACCACCCGTTCGCTGCCACTCGACATCGTCTCGGGCCAGCTGCTCAACCGGGTCGAGGTCGCCAAGGTCAAGACCGCCGACATGGACGGGCAGGGCATCGGCGGCGCGATCAACCTGGTCTCGCAGACCGCGTTCGACTTCAAGGAGGCCTTCGCCTTCTCGGCCAGCGCCAAGGCCGGCTATCAGGAGCTGAACAAGAAGGTGCCGGTGCAGGGCGACGCCAGCCTCGCGGCGCGCTTCGGCGCCGACGAGCAGTTCGGCCTAGTGCTGGGCGTCAGCTATTCCTATCGCGACTTCAACAGCGAAGGCTTCTACCCGGACAACTGGAAGCCCGATGCGCGGTTCGCGCGCGGCGGCACGCCCGACAACATCAAGTACACCGAATATTCGCTGGCCCGCCGCCGCCTGGGTGGCACCGGATCGTTCGACTGGCATCCCAGCGATCGCCAGACCTTCTATGTCCGCGGCTTCTATTCGAAGTTCACCGAGGACGAGATCCGTCCGCGCTACCGTCTGGACTTCACGACCACGGCCTTCACCGTCAATCCCGACGGCCTGACCGGCTTCACCAACGGCGTGGCGAGCAGCGCCACCGGCACGCCCGGTTCGGGTCCGGAGCGCCGCGAGGACCTCCGCCTCGACTACAAGGCCAAGTGGCTGGCCAGCGGCATGGTCGGCGGCACGACCGATTTCGGCGGCTTCAAGCTGGCTTATGAGGGCGGCTACAGCCGCAATCAGACGCTCGACCAGTTCCCGATCTGGCAGTTCCGCTGCAACCCGGGCCGCGTCACCTTCGACTTCAGCGAGCCGCTGTACGTGGCAAAGCCCGATGCCGAGTGCGCCGCGAACCAGCTGCAGTTCCGCCAGTATCAATATTCGCACCAGCTCAACGACGAGACGATCTGGCAGGGCAAGGTCGACGGCACGATCGATGTGCGCGACATCGGCTTCATCAAGTTCGGCGCGAAGTACCGCAATACCGACCGCAAGTTCGACCAGGACACCCCGACCTGGGTGCGTGCTTCGGCAACGGCGAACCGCTGGACGCTGGGCCAGTACAGCCTGGGCGGTGCGGCGGTGTGCGTATATCCCGACAACACCGGCCGCTGCTTCAGCAACGGCCCGACCTTCAACATCCCGGCGCTGCAGGCGTTCACGGCCCAGCATCTGGGCGACGCGCTGATGCCGCTCGACGCAGCGACCACGCTCGCCAACAACAGCCTGTCCGACTTCCGCCTGAAGGAGAAGGTGTGGGCCGGCTATGTAATGGCCAATCTGACGTTCGGCGCGGTCACCGTGACGCCGGGCGTGCGCTACGAGCGCACCAGCCTGGACGATCGCGGCAATGCGCTGCGTGGCGGCACCGCGATCGTGCCGGTGACGGTCAGCAACAGCTATGACGACTTCCTGCCGTCGCTGATCGTCAAGATCGCGCCGTCGGACCAGGTGATCGTCCGCCTGGCCTATTCGCGCAGCCTTGGCCGGCCGGAATATTCGAGCCTCAACCCCGGCGGGTCGATCAGTGCGCTCGGCACCGACAACAGCGCCTCATTCGGCAATCCGGACCTGAAGCCCTATCGCGCAGACAATCTCGACGCGACGGCCGAGTGGTATTTCGCGCCGGGCGGCCTGTTCAGCGTCGGCGCCTTCGCCAAGTTCATCAAGAACCCGATCTTCAGCAAGGCCACGGTGCTGACCAACGCGACGATCCTGGGCGTGACCTATCCCACGATCAGCGTGAGCCAGCCGTTCAACGCCGATCGCGGCGACATCATCGGCATCGAGGCGCAGTACCAGCAGCAGTTCACCTTCCTGCCGGGCCTGTTGTCGGGCCTGGGCGTGCAGCTGACCGGCACGCTGACCGACTCCAATCTGAAGCTGCCCAACGGCCGCACCTCGACCTTTCCGAGCCAGTCGCGCTACCTCTACGGCGCCGAGCTGTTCTACCAGCGCGGGCCGGTGGAAGCGTCGATCGCCTATCACAATACCGGCCATGCGCTGCTCGCGGTCGGCGATCCCAGCTACAACGACCAGTATAATGACGATCTGCGCCGCCTGGATGCCAAGGCCAGCGTCGCGATCCTGAAGGGCGTGCGCATCTTCGCCGAGGCGCAGAACCTGACCGACGAGCCGACCCGCCAGTATCAGGGTGGCAACACCAACTGGATCATCCAGAACGAGCGCTATGGGCGGACGTTCTACATGGGCGTGTCGGCGAAGTTCTGATGCTGATCGCCTCGATCCTGCTCCTGGCCGCCGCACCCGGCGGCCAGGACGCATCGCCGCCGGCGCGCGAAGCCCCCATGCTCGCGCCGGCCGAAGTCACTGCGCGCTGGGATGCCGAGGAAGCCAAGCAGGGCGTCGTCGCCGATGCCCGGCATTTCTACGCGATCAGCAACAACCTGATCGGCAAGTACGACAAGAAGACGGGCAAGCGCATCGCCCGCTGGGAGGGCGACAAGCGGCTCTATCCGCATATGAACTCCTGCGTGATCGACGGTGCGATGCTGGTATGCGCGGCGTCCAACTATCCCGCCGTGCCGATGGCGAGCGCGGTGGAGTTCTTCGACACGCGCACGATGCGGCATGTGAGGAGCGTCGCGCTGGCGCCATTCCCGGGCTCGCTCACCTGGATCGAGCGCAAGGGCGACACATGGTGGGCGATGTTCGCCAACTATCCGGCCGATCACGGCGGCGAGGGCGGGCGCGATCATCGCTGGACGGTGCTGATGGAGCTGGATGCGCAATTCCAGCCGCTCCGCTCCTGGCACTTCCCGCCGGAACTGCTCGCGCGGTTCGCGCCGATGAGCAGCTCGGGCGGTTCCTGGGGCAAGGACGGGCTGCTCTATGTGACCGGGCATGACCGGCCCGAGCTTTATGCGGTGAAGCTGCCCGAGGCGGGCACGCTGCTGGAATGGGTGGCGACGGTGCCGATCCCGACCAATGGCCAGGCGGTGACCTGGGACCCGGTGCAGCCGCGCACGCTCTGGTCGATCGAGCGCAAGGCCCGGCAGGTGGTGGCGAGCCGGGTGCCGGTGGTGCGCTGAGCTTTCCGTTCCCCGGGGCAAGCCCGGGGCCCGGGGTACCGCGCGGGGCGGGAGAGGAAACCCGGGGCCCCCGCGG
>NZ_JASATQ010000041.1:0-48057 GCF_038440415.1 Sphingomonas sp. OTU376
GGCGCGCGCCGGGCTGCGGGGGGGGGGGGCGGGGGGCCCCCCCCCCCCCCCCCCCCCCCCCCACGCCCCTTTTGCGACCCGTCAGAACCGTCCGCGCAGGCCGATCATGACCTGACGGCCCGGATCGTAGAGCGTGAAGGCGGCCTGATCGAACTGGAAGTAGCTCCGCTGCTTTTCCTTGGTGAGGTTGATGACGTCGAGCGTGAGCTCGGGCGCCCATTTCAGGTCGAACACCTTGGCGAAGTCGACGCTCGCCGACATGTCGAACTGCTGATAGTCGTTCGAATAGAGCCGGGCGAGCGCGATGCCGTTCTGGTTCGCATCCGACGAGACCGAGCCGCGCTGGAAGGTGGTCGACAGACGAATGTTGATACCACCCTGCTCGTAATAGCCGGTGATGTTGTAGGTTACGGGCGACACGCCCACCGCGACCGCCGGGGCGGCGCCCGAGCCGGTCTGGTCGATCAGCGTCAGGTTCGCGTTGAAGCCAAAGCCGTTGAGGCCGATCTTGCCGAGCAGAAAGTCGAGCGGCTGCACCCAGTTCACTTCGAGGCCGTTGACCTTGAGCGTGCCGGTGGCGTTGACCTGCTGGTTGAGCACCACGGTGGCGGCGGTGGGGCCGCCGCGCGAGTTGATCGCCGCCTGCTGGGTGGGCGTCAGCGTGTCATAGGTGACGCCGTACGCGGCCAGCGCGGCGAAGGGCACCGTCACCGTACCGGTGGTGGTGAAGCCGGTCACCGCCTTGCGGAAGGCAGTGAAGCCGACATAGCCTTCCTTGCCGGTATAATATTCGAAGCCCAGGTCGATATTGGTCGACAGATAGGGCTCGAGCGACGGGTTGCCGACCGAACCGACATCGGCCGACGGCGTCGAGAAGTTGAGGCCCGGCAGCATCGTGTTCGGATTGGGCCGGGTCATTGTCCGCGAGACGGCCGCACGGACCACCGCGGCATCGCCGATATGGAAGGCACCGCTCGCCGAGGGCAGCCAGTTGTCATACTTAGCGTCGGTGTAGACGAAGTTGGTGATGTTCGGGAAACAGCTGCCGTCGCGCGGATTGCCGGTGCCCGGGCAGGCCGCGGGCAGCGGGCCGGCGCCGTCCGGATCCTGCGAGTTGCGCGGATCCGAGATCGAGACGCGGCCGCCGATCCGCTGGTCGGTGCGGACATAGCGGACGCCGGCATTGTAGTTGAGGTGGTTGTTGTCGCCGATCTGCAGGTCGCCATTCACTTCGGCATAGGCGCCGAGCACCTTCTCGCGGACATAGCCGCCGCTGGCGCCGGTGTTGGACGAGCCGGCCTCGGGCGCGGCATTGTGGAAGGCGTCATAGTTGGACGCTGCCTTGAACGCGTTCCAGTCGACCGTGACGAAGCCGGCCGAGGTCGGGCGCAGCAGGCTGGCGAGCTGGGCGTTGGAGATCAGCGAGCCGGCATAGGTGACAGGGCCGGTCGAGCCACTCGAATAGCCGGTGCCATAGGCCGGATAGCTCGGATAGCCCGCCGGCGCTGCGCCGGGCTGGACCAGGCCGTTGCACGGCGGCTGGGTGTTGGGCGAGGGCACGAACACGCTCGGGCGATTGCCGCACACTGCATTCTGCCAGGCCTGGCTGTTGTCATAGGCGCTGATCCGGCGCGACGTGTCGTCATAGGCGGCGCCGACCTTGAGGTTGAACGCATTGTCGCCCCAGACGAGGTTGCCGCGGATGCCCTTGGTCTCGGTCTGGCGCTTCTCGTCCTGGATGTTCACGCGGCCACCGGGCCAGGCGAAGTTGGCAGGGTTGTTGAGGTCGATATTGGTGGTGATCGACGGGATCTCGCCGCCGGTATTGTCATAGTTCACCGTCACGCCCGAGTTCGGCGTGGTGAGCACGACGACGCTCGGCGATTCGCGGTGGAAGCTCGACCAGGTGTAGTTGCCCTGCAGGTCGAACTTCAGCTTGTCGGCGATTTCCCATTCCAGGCCCGGGTTCACGCCCCAGAACTTGGTCTTCTCGAGGAACGGGCGATATTCGAGGAACCACTGGGCATTGGCATAGGTGCCCTTGGTCACCACGCAGCCGGCGGTGCAGTCGCTGCGGTCATATTGCGTGTTGAGCGGGATCGCGGCGCCGTTGCGGCCGACCCAGTTCATGTCGACGCGCTCGAGCTGGTTGTCCTTCCAGCCGAACATGCCGTCGACATAGGCGTGGAAGGTGTCGCCCTTGTATTCGAGGCTGGCGATCGCGTTGATGCGGTCCTTGGTGCCTTCCTCGAACATCGGGCGGCCGAGGCGCGGGATGATGCCGTTGTCGATCTGCGAGATCGTAGCCCCCGGATTGCGGGAGAGCAGGAAGGCCTGGTCGATCGTCGTGCCGGTGACGAGGCCGTTGCCGGCATTGGCGGGCACGGTGGCCGGGATCGTCCAGTTGCCGCCGCCGGTGGGGTTGCAGCCGCTGGTCGCGCCGCACTGGGCCGCCGACAGGTTGGGGTTGGTCCAGCCGATCGTCTCGAAGCCGGTGGTGCGCACCTTGTTGTGCACGCCGGCCACGCCGAGCAGCACGCCGAAATCGCCCATCGTGGTGCTGGCGAGCAGCGAGCCGCGATAGCCCCAGTCCTTGGCATTGGTGTTCTTGGTCAGTTGCGCGCCATAGGTGAGGTGCGTGCCCGAGCGGTCGAACGGCCGGGCGCTGCGCATGTTGACCGTGCCGGCGGCGCCGCCCTCGACCTGGTCGGCGATGCCGCTCTTGTTGACCGTCAGCGAGGTGAACAGCTCGGTCGGGAACATGTCGAGATCGACTTCGCGGTTGGTGTTCTGCGAGTCGGTGCGGCCAGTCGAGGCGACCGCCACCGGCGCGCCGTTCAGGAGCACGCGGGTGAAGTTGGTGCCGAGGCCGCGGATCGTGACGTTGAGGCCTTCGCCGGTCACTTCGCGGGCGATGGTGACGCCGGGGATGCGGTTGAAGCTCTCGGCGATGTTGGTGTCGGGGAACTTGCCGATGTCCTCGGCGAAGATCGAGTCGGTGAAGCCGACCGAGTTCTTCTTCGCATTGGTCGAGCTGGCGAGCGACGCGCGATAGCCGGTGACGACGATCGACTGCTCTTCCTGAGGGACGCTCGCGTCCTGCGCCGCGGGCGCATCGGCGCTCGGGGTGGCGGGCGGGGTCTGGGCGGTCTGGGCCAGCGCGGGCCAGGCGGTGCCGGCGAGCAGCACCGCGCCGATCATGCCGAGACGGCGCGCAGTGAAACGAGACGCAACTCGAGCGTGCATATTCCCCTCCTGTATGGCCTCTTCCCGGGCCGTTGAGCGTATCGCGTGGTTGCGATGTTAGCGGTCACATTTGGCTATGCCTCGACGGATGCGCTGTCAACTCATACATTTGGACCATTTAAGTTTAACGCGGGAACAACCACTTACCGCAGTACGGTGCGTGGATTGATGCAGCGCACCATATTGTATGAGTTTATTGACACCGTTGCCAATGGCCGACTCAGGCGGATTCTTCGCGCTACGGCATTGCGGTGGAGGGCTGCGCACCACATCTGCCGGGCTCCCTCCCCTCGCTCCCGATGAGGTATCCCCATGCGCTACAACCAGCTCGGCCGTTCGGGCCTGATCGTCTCGGAACTTTGCCTCGGCACCATGACTTTTGGCGGCGAGGGCGGGATGTGGGGGCGGATCGGGCAGCTGCGGCAGGAAGAGGCGGACGCGCTGGTCAAGGCGGCGCTGGATGCGGGCATCAACTTCTTCGATACCGCGAATGTTTACGCCGAGGGTCGCTCGGAGCGGATCCTGGGCCAGGCGCTGAAGAACCTCGGCGTGGCGCGGGACGAGGTGGTGGTGGCCACCAAGGTGCTGGGACGGATGCATGACGGGCCGAACGGCGCGGGCGCATCGCGCGGGCATATCCTGGCGCAGGTGGAGAAGAGCCTGGAGCGGCTCGGCACCGGCCATATCGACCTGTACCAGATCCACGGCTTCGACACGGCCACGCCGATCGAGGAGACGCTCTACGCGCTCGACAGCCTCGTGAAGCGGGGTGTCGTGCGCTATGTCGGCTTGTCCAACTGGGCGGCGTGGCAGGTGATGAAGGCGGTCGGCATCGCGGCGGCCAGGGACTATGCCTCGATCGCTTCGCTCCAGGCCTATTACACCATCGCCGGGCGCGATCTGGAGCGCGAGGTCATCCCGATGCTCCAGTCGGAAGGCGTCGGCCTGATGGTGTGGAGCCCGCTCGCCGGCGGCTTCCTGTCGGGCAAGTACACCCGCGAGGGTGAGGGCGAAGGGCGGCGGGCGGGGTTCGACTTCCCGCCGGTGGACAAGGAGCGCGGCTATGACGTGGTCGACGTGCTGCGCGAACTGGCCGGGGCCAAGGGCCGCTCGGTGGCGCAGCTGGCGCTGGCCTGGCTGCTCTACCAGAAGGCGGTTTCGAGCGTGATCATCGGCGCCAAGCGGCCCGACCAGCTGGCCGACAATCTGGGCGCCGTCGACGTCGCGTTCAGCCCCGAGGAGCTGGAACGGCTCGATGCGGTGAGCAAGCTGCCGGCGGAGTATCCGGGCTGGATGCTCGAGCGCCAGGGCGGGTATCGCGGCGGGCCCAGCGAGCGGCGCTGAGCTTTAGTCGAACACCACTGTCAGCGACTCCGCAAAGGGTCCATTCTTGACCAGCCGCCCGGCACCACCGGGTGCGCGGCGGAGATTTACACGCTTTAACAATGGCTTGAGCATGAAATGTAGCGTCGCGCGGTTGATGTGGCGGCCGAAGCACTGGTGCAAATCATATCCGAAATGGATGTAATTGCTGGCCGGGCGATGCGGATCGAAGCGGGCGGGATCGGTGACCCGGCGCGGATCCATCATCGCCGAAGCGAAGGCCGCCAGCACCGTGTCCCCGGCCTGGACCGGGGTTTCATGCGACGTGCCGCGGGCGATCACGCTGTCGACCAGCACGTTGCGCGGCAGGCCCGGTGCGAGCGGATCGAAGCGCATCGCTTCCTGGACATAGCCCCAGAGCAGGTCGTCGTCCCCTGCCCGCGCCGCCGCCTGGGCACCGGCCAGCGCCGCGGGACGGCGGAGCAGCTGCTCCATCGCCTGAGGCACGACCATCGGCGGCTGGGGCGGCCCGCCGACGATAAAGCCCATCAGATTGGTGCGGATCTCGACATCGGAGAAACCGGGCACGCCCTTCTTCTGCAGGGCAAGGCAACGGGTCAGCACGTCATCGCGGCCGGGCGTGGCCTTCCGCGCGGCGATCTCGGCATCGATATGCGCGCGGAGCGCCGGTGCGATCTGGTCGACATCGGCGCGCAGTGCCGGATCGCCCTTGGGATCGGCGAACTGGAACTCGAACAGGCGCGTGCCCCAGACGCGCAGATCGCCGCCCTTGGGCTCGGGCACGCCGAAATAATCGGCCAGCACCGAGAAGGTGACGCGGCGCACCAGCGTGTCGACCACTTCGATCCGGCCGGGCGCGGCCGCGACGATCGCTTCGGCCATCGCCTCGGCCCTGCGGCCCAGCTCGGGCAGGTCCTTCGGCAGCACGACCATGCGCATCGCATCGGTGTCGCGGTGATAAAGCGGGGTGTCGGCCATGCCTAGGAAGAAGGGCTCGCCGCCCATGATGACATCGAGCTTGGGCTTGTAGGGCGCGCCGAACACCGGATCGGTGGCGAACACTTCCTTGACGTCGTCATAGCGCGAGGTGAGCGTCATCCCGCCGAACTTCACCACCGGCTTCCAGCGCCGGAAAAAGGCGAAGGCATAGGGCATGGCGGCGAACACCCGCCCCTCGATCCAGCGCGCCAGCCCCTTCTTGCCGGGGCGCAGCACATCGCGCGAGGTAAGCGCGTTCACAGCGAGCCCAGATAGTTGAGCGCCGGGATGCTCGGCAGGAAGAAATATTCCCCGCCCGCCATCTGCACGAAGGTCTCGACATCGATGATCCGACGCAGCGGGTCCTCCGGGATCGTCATCGTGCCCTTGGGGCCGATCAGCGGATCGGTCTCGTCATAGAGCGTCGCGAAGTTCGGGTTGAGGATCCAGGTCTGCTGGACGAACTCGAACTGGCGGGTGATGTCGGTGTTCAGGCAGACGAAGAGCAGCCCGCGATCGACCTCGTCCGGCGTCGGCGGCACGCTGATCGTCTTGCCGTACTTCCGGCCGCGACGCAGGATGCGGTGGTTGTTCGCCGCATCGAGCAGGGTCTGCTTGTCGGCCGGCGTCGGTGCGAGGCCATCGCGCGGATTGGCGCGGCGGACATGGCTGCCAAGCGGGCAGCCCATGCCGTGGCGATCATTGTCCCAGAAGCCGAAATCATTGTTCTCGACCGGGATCGTGCCGAGCGGACAGAGCAGGTTGCCGTGCGTGTCGCGCCCGACCACACGCTCGGCCATCCAGGTGGTGGTGACGTGCGCCGATCCTTCCGGATCGCGTTCGCGGATATGGGCGGCGGCGGCGCGCATCGACTGCCAGAAGGCATAGACGTCCTGCTTCAGCTCGCGGACGACCATGTAGCTGCCGTTGAGCCCGAGATCCTTGAAGCCGACGCCCTTGGGATGATCGGGCAGACCATCGGTGTTGCCGGCACTCGCGGCGACCACCGGCCCCTGCGCGATCTCGTTATGGCCATTCATATGGCCCATCAGGATCTCGCCGAGCGGCACCCCGTTCCAATAGTCCTTGGGCACGTCGCTGCCGTCCTTGTAGACGACGGTGCCGGTCTCGAACGGGATCGGCTGCGAGATGCCGTCGGCAAAGCCGAAATGCTCGCGGGCGATGCCCTGCTTGTCGAGCCGCAGATCGAGCGGCAGGTGATGCGAGACGGTCACCTCGAAAGGCGCAAGCGCCGCGCTCACTTCCTCGCACCAGGCCTCGGCCGCTTCGTCATGCTCGCAATAGAGCAGGACGATCGCATGGACCGTCACCGGCGTCTTGATCCGCTGCTCGCGGATTTCCTGGCGATCGTCGAAGGCGCGGGCCTCGTCATCCACCGCGGCATCGTCGAGCGGGGTGTTGCCGCTCCACTTCGGGCCGCCCGGGATCACCGTGCCCTGCCATTCCTCGCCCCGCCGGTCGCCGAGGCGACGCAGGCGATCTTCCTGGAACATGCCTTCCTGGAAAGGCCGGTCGAACGAGGCGAGCGCGTTCGCGTTGAGCCCCATCTTCTGGAGGCCGGACCAGGTGAAGCCCATCGCCACGGCGCGCGGATCGCGGCCATCGGCGTCGGTCACCTGCGCGACCTTGCGCAGCGCCTCCACCCAGGCGCCGCCGCCCTTCTTCTTCACGCCCTTCCAGCCGAGCTCGAGGAACAGCGCGCGGCCGGTGGGCAGCGACGCGAAGCCGCTGACCACCAGGCCCTGGGCCTGGCCGCTGGCCGGGGCCGAGAGATGCCAGTTCGGAGTGCCGCCACCCTCGCTCACAGGTCGTTGATCCACGCCGCGGCCTCCTTCTCGCTGAGCTGCTTCTTCCGGAGACCCAGGGCGATGCGATAGTTGCGCTCGACCTGCTCCGCGGTGAGATCCTTGTACGCCGAGTACCAGAAGCGGCTGACCGTCATCGAATGGCGCGCCCATTCCTTGAACTGGCGGCCATGGCTGGCGCCGTCCTTCACCAGGAAGCGTGTCGGCGGGAAGCCCACCCCGCTGCTCCAGGCGAGGGTGAGGCCCGCATGCGCCTTCTCGATGAAGTCATCGAGATAGCTTTCCCAGGTCTGGTCGAAGTTCGAGAAGAACATCAGCCGGCTGTCATTGTTGACCCGCGCCCAATGGGCGAAATGGATCGTGCGCATCGAGCCGAGATAGCCCTCGCGCGCTGCCTTTTGCGCGCGCAGCAGCAGGTGCAGGCCGTGATGGCCGACGCGGATCAGGATCGCGCGCAGCACGCCCGGCTTGATGAGGACGACCGAGCCCATGTGGTTCTGCGGGATCCAGTCCTCGCGCCGGGCCATTTCGCGCAGCATCTTGGGATCGACCGGCGGCGCATCCTGCGAGGCGTCGCGCCGCTCGAGCCAGCGCAGCCAGACCAGGATGCCGGCGACCGTCACCGCGATGCTGGCGCCGCTCCAGCCTGCCCAGATCGCCATGTCCCACCAGGCCGGCCAGAACGGCTTGTGGCCGATCCACGACCAGATCGGCGCGGTGATGAAGGCGGCAATCGCGACATAGACCGCCACGGCGATCACCACGGGGACCAGAAGATGCCTGAGGAAGAAGGTGAGGAAACTGAACCGCGTCGGCGTCGCCGTGCCGGGGAGCGGCTTGCCCATCTTGTAGAGTATGCCGGTGAACAGCGCGAACAGCGCCACGCAGAGCCCGGCATAATATTGCCAGGCGAGCTGGCTCTTGAGGATCAGGCCGGGGATCGACAGCGCGAACACCACCAGCAGCACGAACCAGGCGAGCCGGGCGTAATCGCCAACGCTCTGGAGGAACGGGATACGGGCGGGCGCCTTCTCGGCCAGCCAGCCGAACTGGGGCAGCAGGGCCGCGCGCAGCTTGGCGTGGATCTCCACCGGCGTGAGCTTGCGATAGGGGCTGGGGCCGCCGTCATTGGCGTTGGCCAGCTCCTTGCGGGTGCCGAGGAACAGCTCGCCCTCGGCCAGGATGCGGTCGCGCGTCATGCCGCGATTGCCGTGGTGATAGACCGTCGGCGTGAGCGTGCGCGCTTCGAGATAGGGAGCGATCGGGGCGCGGCTGTCCGGCGCGGTCACGGCGTCGAACAGGTCGCCGGTGTGATCGAGCGGGCGCTTGCAGCACCGCAGGAAGCTGCGGAGATCGGGGCCGATCGCGGTTTCGAGCTGCCCCCAGAACGGGCCAGGCGCGCCATCGAAATTCGCCTCGATCACGAAGAGCGGATCATAGTCGAAGCCCGGAAAGACGCTGAGCGACATGAAGTGCACCGCCGGCACCGTCGTCAGGAAGTCCGCGAACGGCCCGGTGCCGCCCGACGGGTTCGGGCTGCGCCGGTCCCGCAAAGCGTCGAGCAGGCCCGACAGATGGTCGAAGCTCTCGGGCTTGACCTCGAGTGCCACCGATAACGTGGTTTGCCGCATCCCCCGTCCCCTCAAACGTGAACGGAAACTGGCACGGCATTTCCTACATCGATAGCAAATATTCGACATGCACCCGAAGTGGACGCATCAGTCTCCAAAGTTCGCAATGTTAACGCGAACAAAGTCCCTTTCGCTTACATGACACCGGTGGCATACAATCCTAAAAACGGAGAGGAATGCATGGGTATCAGCAGGCGTGACGCGTTCGGGGCGGTGCTGGCAGGTGGCGCGGCGGTGGCCGGAGGCGCCGGGGCGCTGCTCCGGCCGGACGAGGCCCATGCGACACAAACAGACGCTTTGGTCCCCGGATATAAGCGCGGCTTCGACAACCAGCGCATCGCCGACCTGGGCGACGGGCGCTTCCTGAACCCGCTGCTCGCCGGCGACCATCCCGATCCCGCCATCCTCAAGGACGGCGCGGATTACTACATGACCTTCTCCAGCTTCGATTCCTATCCGGGCATCACGATCTGGCACAGCCGCGACCTGGTGAACTGGCAGCCGCGCAAGGCGGCGCTGACCAGGAATATCGGTTCGGTCTGGGCAGTTAGCCTGGAGAAGCACAATGGGCGCTACTTCATCTACATCCCGGTCAAGGCGAGCCCGAACTCGATCTTCGTGATCTGGGCGGACCATATCGACGGCCCGTGGAGCGACCCCATCGACCTGGGGCTGCACGCCCATATCGATCCCTGCCACGCGGTGGGTGAAGACGGTTCCAGATGGCTGTTCCTTTCGGGCGGAGACCGGGTGCGGCTTTCCGAGGATGGTCTGTCCACTGTCGGCCAGGTCGAGCATGTCTACGACCCCTGGCACTATCCCGAGGAATGGGACGTGGAGAGCTTCTCCCCCGAGGGGCCGAAGATCCATCACCACAAGGGCTGGTTCTACATGATCACCGCGGTGGGCGGCACGGCAGGTCCGCCGACCGGCCATATGGTGATCGCGGCGCGCTCGCGCTCGATCCACGGGCCCTGGGAGCAATGCCCTGCAAACCCGTTGGTGCGCACTGTCAACAACGACGAGGCCTGGTGGTCGCGCGGGCATGCCTCGCTCGTGGAGGCACCCGACGGGAGCTGGTGGTCGGTCTATCACGGCTTCGAGAACGGATACTGGACGCTGGGGCGCCAGGCCTTGCTCGACCCCATAGAATGGACGGCGGACGGCTGGTTCCGGATGACCGGCGGGGATCTTTCCAAGCCGATCCGCAAGCCGAAGGGCGGCGCGCGGGTGCCGCATGGCCAGGCGCTGTCGGACGACTTCACCGGGCCGCTGGCGCTGGGGCGGAAGTGGAGTTTCTTCAAACCCTCCCAGACGGAATCGGACAGAGTGCACGCCGAAGCTGGCACGCTGACCCTGAAGGCCACGGGCAAGGCGCCGGTGGACTCGTCGCCGCTGCTGCTGATCGCCGGCGACACCGGATACGAGTTCGAATGCGAGATCGAGATCGCGCCGGGTGGCACCGCCGGGCTGGTGCTGTTCTATGACGAGAAGCTCTATTGCGGGCTGGGCTTCGACGAGAAGAAGTTCGTCACCCACCAGTACGGCATGGAGCGCGGGCGGCCGGCCAATCCCTATGGCCGCAAGCTCCGCATGCGGGTGCGCAACGACAGGCATATCGTGGCGTTCCATTTGTCGGGCGATGGCGGGAAGACGTGGAAGCGGTTCGACCGGGGCATGGAAGTCTCGGGCTATCACCACAATGTGCGCGGCGGGTTTTTGATGCTGCGGCCGGGGCTGTACTCGGCGGGCGCGGGCGAGGCGAAGTTCCGGGACTTCAGGTTCCGGGCGCTCTGACTTGGCGATCATGGCGGTTCCGCGCTAGGCGGGCCGCCATGATCGACGCCGGCATGTTCTTGCCCCCCTCTTCCGCAGCAGGCCCGGCGTGACGCTCGTCCGGCTGAACAAGCCCTATGGCGTGCTGAGCCAGTTCACCGATCGCGGCACCGAGACGGCGCGCGCCACCCTGTCCGACCTGATCGACCTGCCGGGCGTCTATCCGGCCGGCAGGCTCGACCGGGACAGCGAGGGGCTGCTGCTGCTGACCGACGACGGCAGGCTGCAGGCGCGGATCGCCGACCCGAAGTTCAAGCTGCCCAAGACCTATCTGGTCCAGGTCGAGGGCGAGCCGAGCGAGGAAGCGCTGCATCGGCTGCGCACCGGCGTGGTGCTGAAGGACGGCCCGACGCTGCCGGCGCTGGCCGAGCGGATCGAGGCGCCCGACCTGTGGCCGCGCGATCCGCCGATCCGCTACCGCGCGAACATCCCCGATTGCTGGATCAAGCTGACCATCCGCGAGGGGCGCAACCGTCAGGTGCGCCGGATGACCGCCGCCGTCGACCACCCGACCCTGCGGCTGGTGCGATGGAGCATCGGCGACTGGTCGCTCGCGGACCTGCCGAGCGGCACGTGGCGCGTGGTATGATGCCTGGCGGGAGCGCCTAATGGAGATGCGGCAACCGCCACGCACCAACGAGCGCCGCGGCGCGTAGCGTGAAGATCGCCACGGCGCCGGCCGCGCCCGCCACGTCCTGGCGCACCTGGAAACGGCGGACCAGCACGACGATCAGCGCCGCGCCGGCGATGGCGGCGGTGGCGTAGAAATCCTCGTGCAGGACCTTGGGCACCCGGGCCAGCAGCACGTCCCGCAGCATGCCCCCGCCGCAGCCGTTGACGGTGGCGATGATCACGACCGAGGCGCTGTTGAGCTTGTAGTCGAGGCATTTGCGCGTACCGGCGACCGCGGCAAGCGCAAGGCCGCCGCCCTCGAACACATCGACCTGCAGCGGCGGCGTGAAACTCCCGACCGGGCCCAGAACAAGCGACGCGATGAGGACGACCATGGTTGCGGCCAGCGCCAGTGCCGCATAACGCCAGTCGCGGAACGGCGCGGGCGGATGCTCGCCGAGCAGCAGGTCGCGGATCACCGCGCCGCCGACCGAGCCGACAAAGGACAGTACCAGGATGCCGAACAGGTCGAAGTCCGCCTGGACGGCCGTGAGCGCGCACTCCACCGCCAGCACGAAGGTGGCGGCAAGATCCACGGCGTCCAGCATCCTGTCGCGGATACGGTTCGTGGCGGTGTCGTCGAGCTTCATCTTGGCAGGCTCCGTCCGATCGCCGGCAAGTTAGGCCGGGTTTCGCATCGCAACCAGTGGCTTCCTCGACCCACGCAGGCTAAGCTCGCCGCTGCATGGGCAAGAGGCGTATCCTTATCGTTGGCGGGGGCACCGCGGGGTGGCTCACGGCCGCCTATCTCGCGCGGTTCCTCGATGTGGCGGACAGCGCGCGGATCGAGATCACGCTGCTCGAATCGCCCGAACTCGGCATCATCGGCGTAGGCGAAGGCACCTTCCCGACGATCCGATCGACGCTGAAGTTCCTCGGCATCGACGAGACCCAGTTCATCCGCGCGACCAGTGCGACGTTCAAGCAGGGCATCCGCTTCAACGACTGGCTCCACGCACCTTTGCCCGACGGCACGCGGCACCATTATCTCCACCCGTTCGAACCGCCCTTCTACACCGAGGGGACCAGCCTGGTGCCCTATTGGCTGCTCCAGGACGCCGGGACGCGGCCGCCCTTCGCCGAGGCGGTGACGATCCAGAACCGCGTCGCGGAGAGCCAGCGGGCACCCAAGAAGCGCGGCGAAGGCGAGTTCTCCGGGCCGCTCAACTATGCCTATCATTTCGACGCGGCGCGGCTGGCGAAGATCCTGCAGGAGCGCGCGGTCGAGCTGGGGGTAAGGCACGTCTCCGGGCTGCTGACCGGCGTCGAGCTGGACGCGGAGGGCGCGATCGCCCGGGTGCAGACCCGCGAGCTGGGCGCGCTGGAGGCGGACCTCTATATCGACTGCTCGGGCTTCCGGGCGGAACTGATCGGCAAGGCGCTGGGGGCGGAGTTCAAGTCGGCCCGGCAGGTGCTGTTCACCGACCGGGCGATCGCCTGCAAGATTCCATACGCCGACCCCGACGCGCCGATCGAGAGCTTCACCATCGCGGCGGCGCATGCGGCCGGCTGGACCTGGGACATCGGGCTGGAGGGCGCGCGGGGCATCGGCACCGTCTATTCCTCGGCGCACATGTCCGACGACGAAGCAGCGCAGGTGCTGCGCGACTATGTGGGGCATGACGCCTACAAGGCACGCATCATCCCGTTCGAGCCCGGCTATCGCGAGGCGCAATGGGTGAAGAACTGCGTGGCGGTGGGCCTGTCGGGCGGGTTCCTCGAGCCGCTGGAATCGACCGGCGTGGTGCTGATCGAGGCCGCCGTCGGCATGATCGCCGAGCTGTTCCCGCATAACGGGCCGATCGATGCCCCGGCCAGGCGCTTCAACGAGCTGATCGTCGCGCGCTACGAGCGGATCATCAACTTCCTCAAGCTCCATTACTGCCTGAGCCGGCGCGACGAACCCTTCTGGCGCGACAATGCCGATCCGGCCTCGATCCCCGAGGCATTGCAGGAACTGCTGCGGCAATGGCGCCACCGGCCGCCGGGACGCTTCGACTTCCTGCTCGACCTGGAGAGCTTCGCCTTCTTCAACTACCAGTACATCCTCTACGGGATGGACTATCGCACCGACCTGTCGGACGGGCGCGGCGATTTCCCGAACGTGGCGGCGGCGGAGAAGCTGTTCGC
Organism: Sphingomonas sp. OTU376; assembly: GCF_038440415.1. Classification (NCBI taxonomy): domain Bacteria; kingdom Pseudomonadati; phylum Pseudomonadota; class Alphaproteobacteria; order Sphingomonadales; family Sphingomonadaceae; genus Sphingomonas; species Sphingomonas sp. OTU376. The sequence goes on from NZ_JASATQ010000041.1 coordinate 13,664, forward strand.
GCGGATCCGGACGTTCGGCGAGCGGGCGACCGAGGATTTGCCGACACACCGGGCGCTGATCGACGCGATTAACGCGAAGTAGCCGTCATCCCGGCGAAAACCGGGATCTCGGGCGGCAAGCGCCCCTCCCTATTTCAACCGTCATTCCCGCGAAGGCGGGAATCCATTCACTACTGACAGCGGTAATGGATCCCCGCCTGCGCGGGGATGACAGTCATGTTGTTGGCGAAGTACTCTTACCGCCTGAAATCCCGGCTTTCGCCGGGATGACGGATATGGGGCCGGCCGCCGCCCCGGTCAGAGTATCCAGTCCAGCTGGACGAAGAGCTTGTTGGTATCCGTGGCGAACTGCTTCGCCTTGTAGCGGCCATAGCGGGCGGAGAGTGCGTAGCGCCCGCGCTTCACGCCGGCGATGAAGTCGAACTCGTCGCCATATTGCAGGTCGAGCCGGTCGCTGTGGAAACGGTGATAGATCGCGCCGACATTGATCGCGTCGAGCGGGCCGACCTTCTTCCAGGCATAGCCGACATTGCCATAGAGATCGCGCAGGCCGTTGGGCGGGGTGGTGCCGAACTTGCCGGCCCAGCCGTTGAACTTGAACAGCGGCGCGAGCGGGGTCTGGACGCTGGTGAGCGCCACGCCCTTGTCGGCGCCGAGCACTTCATAGCCGGCGGTCAGGCTGAGACCCCTGGCGGTGAGCTTGGCCTCGCCCATCCAGTAATCGGCGGCGTAGCGATTGGGGTTGCGGTGGTAATTGCTCTGCCGCGCCCAGCTGGCGGCATAGCCGACCGACACATCCTTGCCGAGCGGCCGACTGCCGCTGAAGCGCACGCCATAGGTCTGGGTCGACAGGCGGAAGCCCTGCACCGCAGCCTCGTCCTGATCGACCAGATAGGCGAAGCCGCTGAGCGTACCCATCTTTGTACCATAGTTGACCAGGGCGAAGACATTGTCGCCGCCGATCGCCTGAGGCCGGGAGCCGCGGCCCTGGCGGCCGTCCGTGGTCCGGACGCTCCAGCTATACGCCACGTCGGTGCTCAGCCCGAGCGGCTTGCCATATTGGAAGCGGACCGCGTCATAGGTCCGCTCGCTCTGCCGCCACGGCGCGTTGCCGACAAAGCGATCATCGGCGAAGTTGAGGCGCTGGCGCCCGGCGGTCACGGCCAGCCCGTCCTTGCCGGCATAGCGGAGCTGGGCGCGATTGAACTCGAGATTCTCGGCGTCAGGGATCAGCGGATAGCGGGTCTTGCCGTTGAACCCGTCATTATAGCTGTTGGTCAGCGCGACCACCGCATCCACATCGACCAGCGCCGTCCAGTTCCGCCAGCTCGCCGTCACGCCCGGACGGACGCGAAGCGTCACCGCATCGGCGTCTTCGGGCATGCCGTCCTGCTCGAAATGCTCCCAGCGCAGCCGGACATCCAGGTTGGGCGTGAACTTCACTTCCTGCGCCCGCGCCGTGCCGGCGACGAGCAATCCCATAGCGCAAACCAGCGCTTTCTTCATTCTGCTTTCCTCGAAAAGAACCCGCCCCTCCTTTATAGAACGGGGCGGGCGGAGGAGGACCTCTTCAGGCAGCGGCGAGCTGCGGCTCAGGCTGGCCGCGGGCGCCGAGCTCACCGGTCTCGCGGGCCTTTCGGCCATAGACCAGCTCGAACAGCGGGGTGGCCATCACGGTGGTGACGATCGCCATCAGCACCAGCATCGAGAAGAGCGTCGGGCCGATGATGCCCTTCTGCAGGCCGATATTGATGATGATCAGCTCCATCAGGCCGCGCGAGTTCATCAGCGCGCCGATGCCGAGCGCGGTGCGATTGTCCTCGCCGGCGAGGCGGGCCGCGGCCCAGCAGGCGCCGAACTTGGCGAGGATCGACACCGCGAGCACGCCCAGCGCGATCAGCAGCAGCTCGACCGAGTTGACCATGTCCATCCGGGTGTTGAGGCCCGAATAGGTGAAGAACATCGGCAGCAGCAGGACGACCGCGATCGGCTCGACCTTGCGCTGCAGCTCGCGGACGAACAGGCCGCGCGGCATGCAGACGCCCATCAGGAAGCCGCCGAAGATCGCGTGGATGCCGATCGCATCCATGACGAAGGCAGAGAGGCAGAAGAGCATCATCGTGACCGCGAGCATGCCCGTGGTCATCTCGCCCTTTTCCTCGACGATGCGGCCGAGCGGAGCGAGCAGCTTGCGACCCCAGATCAGCATGAAGCCGGCGTAGAGGATCGCGCCGCCGATCGCGAGCACCGCCACGCCTGGGCCGGCGCCGAAGGTCGCCAGCACCAGCGCCAGCACGCACCAGGAGGCAGCGTCGTCGAACGCGCCGGCCGTCAGCGACAGCGTGCCGAGCGACGAGTTGGCCAGGCCGTTCTCATTGATGATGCGGGCGAGCATCGGGAAGGCGGTGAGCGCGATGCAGGCGCCCATGAACAGCGTGGCGTTCGACTGGCTGATGCCCGGCGTGAACAGGCCCGGCACGGTGAGCAGGAACGGCGTGATCAGCGCGGCGAGCAGGAACGGCGCGGCGATGCCGGCGGCCGAGACGCCCGCGGCGCTCTTCGCCTTGGACTTGAAATGATCGAGCCGCAGGGTGAGGCCGACCATGAACATGTAGAGGCCGACGCCGAGCTGCGCGCCGGTGTAGAGCACGTTGCGCGTCTCCTTGGGGAAGATCGCCAGCTGGAGATCGGGGAAGAACAGGCCGAACAGCGACGGGCCGAGCACCACGCCGGCGATCATCTCGCCGACGACCTGGGGCTGCTTGAGGAACTTCTGGCCGAGCCAGCCGACGACGCGGCAGGCGAGGATGATGATCGCGAGCTGCAGGAAGAAATGGATGCTGTAGTCGCCGGGCGCATAGCTCTTCGCGGCGTTCACCGCGGGGCCGTGCGGACTGAGCACATCGGTCAACGCATGCCAGGCACTATTCAACAGATCGAGCATTCTACCTTCCCCCACTCATCCTCTCGCGTGGCACTTGTGCGCCTGTCGCTTGGCAGGAAGGAGCGCGCGGCAATGGCTGCACGCAACTGCAAAGTTCGCCACCCCCCTGATTTTTCCGGCGGCCGGGATGTTTCTGTTGCATGTCGTCCACACAGTAGTAACGTACCTACATGACAACGCGGACAATATAGGTACATAGGCATCAAATGAAGGTCATCACCAGCCGCGAATTCAACCAGGACGTGAGCGCCGCCAAGCGACTCGCGCGCGGCGAGCCGGTGTTCGTCACCGATCGCGGGCGGCCGACCCATGTACTGATGAGCATCGACCAGTTCCGTGCATTGAGCGGGCAGCGCGAGAGCATCGTCGACCTGCTCGCCCTGCCCGCCGGCAGCCTCGATGCCGAGCTGGCGCCGCCGGGGCGCTGGTGATGTTCCTGCTCGACACGCCCATCGTCTATGAACTGCGCAAGGCGCGCGCCGGCACCGCCGAGGCGGGGCTGACCGCCTGGGCTTCGGGGGTCGCGCGCGAGCGGTTGTTCCTCTCCGCGATCAGCCTGGTCGAGCTGGAGACCAGCGCCGCCGAGACCGCGCGGCGCGACAAGACGGCCGGCGCGATGCTGCGCGGCTGGATCGACGAGCAGCTGCTCCCGGCGTTCGAGGGGCATGTGCTGCCGCTCGACGCGGCGGTGGCGCGGCGGCGCGGGCAGCTTGCCCTGGGCGACACCCGCGATGCGCTGTTCGCCGCGACGGCGCTGGAGCATGGACTGACCCTGGTGACCCGCAACACCGCGGCCTTCAAGGGCATGCGCGTGAAGCTGTTCGACCCGCGCGGCTATACGCCCGATGCGGCCGAGGAGGAGGGCGATTGGCGCGACGCCGCACGAACTGGTCCGCTTTGGCTCAAGAACTTGTTCGTCCGTGCGTGATGTGCGTTACGAAGAGGCCCGTATTGCCGCCTTCACTTGTGGTTAGACAATTTACGGCAACAGTCGCCCAATGGTACCTAAACTCAAGCCGATCTTTCATGCCCTCGCCCCCTTGCTGCGCGGCGAGAAGCAGCGCCAGGCGTCGGTCGACAAGCTCGGTCTGACCGGCAAGTCGGCGTCGCCGGAGCTGAAGGCGATCGTCGAGGAAGTCGCCCAGCTGTTCGGATCGAACATGGGCATCGCGACGCTGATCGACCGGCAGACCCAGCATATCCTGGCCTGCCATGGCGGCGAGCTGAGCTCGACGCCGCGCGACATCTCGTTCTGCGGCCACACCATCGCCAATCCGCACGACGTGATGTGCGTGTTCGACGCCGCGCATGATCCGCGCTTCGCGGGCAATCCGCTGGTGCTCGGCTCGCCGCATATCCGCTTCTATGTCGGCGTGCCGCTGCTCACCCCCGAGGGTGAGGCACTGGGCGCCTTGTGCGCGATCGACCAGCATCCGCGCGCCAAGCTGCTGCCCGAGCAGAGCAAGCGCCTGCGTGAGCTGGGTGAACGCGCGGCGGAACTGCTGGCCGCGGCCTGACGGCCGCCTTTCAGGAAACCCGATTGGCGAAGCTGTTGTTGCGCAGCACGTCGGCGACGCGCTGGACCAGCTCCTCGGGTTCGAACGGCTTGACCAGATAGTCATTGGCCCCCGCCCCCATCGCCGCGTCGATCTCCGCCTCGCTGCCCTTGGCGGACAGCATCAGGATCGGCGTGAGATAGAGCGCCGGCAGCCGGCGCAGCGCCTTGAGGATATCGGTGCCCTGCATGCCCGGCAGCGATTGATCGAGGATCACCAGGTCGGGCTTCTTGAACGCGATGGTGTCGAACGCCAGCGTGCCGTGGTTGATCACCCCGACGATATGGCCGGCCGCGCTCAGCACCTGCTGCACCACGGCACCGACCAGTTCGTCATCCTCGACATAGATGATGCGCGCCATGGCTCAGGCCTTGGCCAGCATTTCCTCGACCCGGAAGACCAGCTCGTCCGGATCGAAGGGCTTCTTCAGATACTCGTTCGCGCCGGCGAACCGCGCGAGCTCCTCGTCGCGGTCGCTGCGGCGGCCGGTGAGCATCATCACGGGCAGATCGGCGAAATCGGGCATCTTGCGCAACTCCTGCACCAGGAGAACGCCCGAGATCTCCGGCATGTTGCAATCGAGGATGACCAGATCGGGCCGGCGCGCCTTGATGACGCGCAGCGCCTCGGCCCCGTCCTTGACCAGCCCGGCGCCATGCCCGGCCGCGATCAGCGCATCGCGGGCGATCTCGCCCACGATCTCGTCGTCGTCCGCTATGATGATCCGTGCCATCTGACTCTCGTTCGATCCTAATCTATTTTATAACCCACGGAGACCGCATGGTTTCGCTTCCGTGCTAAAATTCTGTGGCCATTCTGTCTTTCCGGCGTTTTGCAGCAAGGGGCCGAACACCCCGTTAACCCTTTTTATTTAGGGGCCGAGTCCATGGCAGAGATACTGACGCGCCGGTCGCAATGGATCCTTGTCGCAGCCCTGGTGCTGCTGGCCTGCTCGGCCGCATCGGGCATCTGGCTGTTCAGCCAGAAGCAGAATGCCGACAAATGGGTGCGCCACACCTTCCAGGTTTCCGACCGGCTATCGCATGTCCGCATCCTGACGCTGCGCGCCGAGGTCTATCGCCGCGGCTATCTGCTCACCGGGGATCCCGAGGCACGCAAGAATATCGACGGCGTCCGCAAGGAGCTGCCCGGCGAATTGTCGGGCCTGGAGGACATGACCGACGACAATCCGCGCCAGCGCGAGCGCGTCGCCTATCTCGCCGCGCTGATCCGCCAGCGCATGGTCGAGACCGAACAGACGCTGGCGATGCGCGGCGCCAATCGCGCCGCCGAGGCGACCGCGATCCTGGCGAGCGACGCCAATCGCCACGAGACCGCCCGAATGCTGGCGCTGATCGGCGATATCCGCGGCGAGGAGGAGAAGCTGCTCCAGACGCGGCTGGCGCGCGCCAGCGGCTATGAAGGGCCGATCCAGCTCGCCGGCCTGGCCAGCGGCATGCTGGTGCTGCTGCTCGCCTATCTGATCGCGCGCGAGCGGCGCGAGCGGATGACGATCCTGCGCGACGCCAACCGCCGGCTGCACGAAGACATCTCGCGACGCGAAGTGGTTGAGGCCGAGCTGGCTCTGCTCGCGATGAACGCCACCGACGCGGTGCTGCGCTTCGACCTGAACGGCGTGTGCATCTATGCCTCGCCCTCCACCGAGCCGGTGCTCGGGGTCGAGCCGGCGCATGTCTTGGGCCGCTCGATCGGCTTCGGCGTGTCGAGCGAGCATCGCGCCGAGATGTTCGAGTTCCAGCACCTGCTGACCACGGGCGAAGTGGAGCGCGGGGTGATCACCTATCGCACCCATCTGCTCGACCCCAATGCGTCGGAACAATGGATCGAGGCGCATTGCGGGCTGGTCCGCGATCCCGCCACCGGCGCGCCTTCGGAGATCATCGCGTCGTTGCGCGACGTCACCCGGCGCAAGCAGCTCGAGCACGAACTGGAGGCGGCGCGCGAGCGGGCGGAGCTGGCGGTGCAGGCCAAGTCGAGCTTCCTGGCGAACATGAGCCACGAGATCCGCACGCCGATGAACGGCGTGCTGGGCTTTGCCGACCTGCTGCTCGCCAGCGACCTGCCGCCCGAGCAGCACCGCCACGCCCAGCTGATCGTCGATTCGAGCCGGGCGATGATGCGGCTGCTCAACGACATTCTGGACCTGTCCAAGATCGAGGCCGGGCAGATGCAGGTGAATGCCGAGCGCGTCGATCTGCGCCACGCGCTGCGGGGCTGCCTCAAGCTGATCGAACCGGCCGCCGCGACCAAGGGACTGGCGCTCGACTTCATCGTCGACCCGACGCTGCCGCGCTTCGTGATGGTCGACGGGCTGCGGTTGCGCCAGATCGCGCTCAACCTGCTGGGCAACGCCGTGAAGTTCACCGGCGAAGGCAGGATCACGCTGAGCGCGCGGCAGGCGGCGAGCGACGGCGGCACGCCGCGCATCGACATTGCCGTGACCGACACCGGCATCGGCATCCCGCCCGATCGCCATGCCCCGATCTTCGAACAGTTCGTCCAGGCCGAGCAATCGACCGCACGCCGCTATGGCGGCACCGGGCTGGGCCTGGCGATCAGCAGCCGGCTGGCGTCGCTGATGGGCGGCGAGCTGGGCCTGCGCAGCGCCGAGGGCCAGGGCAGCGTGTTCACCCTGTGCCTGCCGCTTGTCGCCGCGGAGGCGGTGGATGCGGACGGCGCGGGGCCGCGCAGCCCCGAGCGCGCCACCCGCGCGCTGCAGGTGCTGGTGGCCGAGGATCACGACGTCAACCAGCTGCTGATGCAGGAAATGCTCGGTCGACTCGGCCACCGGGTGACGATCGTCGGCGACGGCGCACATGCGCTGGAGGCGGCGACTGCGGCGGACCTGCAAGGCACGCCCTTCGACCTGGTGCTGATGGACATGCAGATGCCGGTGCTCGACGGCATCTCCGCCGCCCGTGCGATCCGCGGCGCAGGCATCTCGGCACAGAAGCTGCCGATCCTGGCGCTGACCGCCAATGCCTATGCCGACGACGTTACAGCCTGTCTGGAGGCGGGGATGCAGGCGCATCTCGCCAAGCCGATCCAGCTGGCCGAATTAGCCGCGGCGATCGATCGCTGGGCGGTGCCAGCTGCTACCGCGCCGGAGCCGATCGCACCGGCGATGGAGCCGATTCCCGCACCGCCTCCGGAGGATAAGGCACCAGCGATGAAGCTGTCGCCCGCGCTCTGGGCAAAGTTCGCCGAGCGCAAGGCGGAGCTGCTGGTGGCGACCGAAGCGTTCGTGGGTGGCGAACAGGGCGACACGGAGACCGAGGCGCTGGGCGAGCTGCTCCACAAGTTCGCCGGTTCGGCAGGGCTGTTCGGCCAGGCGGAACTGGGGAGCAAGGCTTCGGCGCTGGAGGATGCGCTGGAAGTAGCTGCGGCTGGCGCGCGCGGGGCGCTGGTGGAGGCGTTCCTGGCGGAGCTTCGGGCTTAAGCCATAGCCAAGCTCACGACACGCTATTGACATGGCCGTTCCCCGGCGAAGGCTGGGGCCCAGTTGCAATGTCGTTCGAGAGCCCCCCGCGCCATCGAGACTTCGCCGAACCTGGGCCCCGGCCTTCGCGGGGGAACTGAAAGAGTCAGAAGTCGATAGCGCGCTTCCCTACCCTTCCATCCTCGCCAGCGTCTCGCGCTTGATGCGCTTGGCGAGGCTCCATTTGTGGACTTCGGTGGGGCCGTCATAGATGCGGAAGGCGCGGATTTCGCGGAAGACCTGCTCGACGATCGTGTCACCCGAGACGCCGGTGCCGCCCATCACCTGGACGCAGCGATCGGCCACGCCGAACAGCAGGTCCGACACCGCGACCTTGGCCATCGAGCTCTCCGCAATGCCAGCAACGCCGCTGTCGAGCACCCCGGCGCACCAGTCGATCATCAGCCAGGCCTGTTGCAGCGCGATCCGGTTGTCGGCGAGCATGAAGCCGACGCCTTCGTGATCGATCAGCGGCTTGCCGAAGGCGTGGCGCTTCACGGCGTATTGGCAGGCGATCTCGTGCGCGCGAGTGGCGGCGCCGAGCCAGCGCATGCAATGGGTGAGCCGCGCGGGCGCGAGGCGGATCTGGGCATAGTCGAAGCCCTTGTGGGGTTCGCCGAGGATCTGATCGGCGGGGACGCGCAGCCCGTCGATCGCCACGATCGAATGGCCGCCGGGCATCGAGCTGTCGATCGTGTCGAGCACCCGCTCGATACGCACCGCCGGATCGGGCAGGTCGATCAGGAACAGCGTCGCCCCCTCCCCGGTCTTCGCCATGACGATCCCGACCTTGGCGCCCTGCACCCCGGTGATGAACGCCTTGCGGCCGTCGATCACCCAGTGGTTGCCGTCCTGGCGGGCAACAGTCTGCATCATCGAGGGATCGGAGCCGGCGCCGCCATCGGTGGCGGGCTCGGTCATGAAGAAGGCCGAGCGGGCGGTGCCGGCGACCAGCGGATCGAGGAAACGTTGCTTCTGCTCGGGCGTGGCGACGCGGCCGAGCAGGAACATGTTGCCCTCGTCGGGCGCGGCGACGTTGAGCGCTACCGGGCCGAGCGGCGAGAGGCCGGCGGCGCGCAGGACATGCGCGGTCTCGCGGTGGGTGAGATGGGTGCCGTTCGCAATATGCGGGGTGAGCAGGCCGGCGGCGCGGGCGTGGTCGCGGAGTTCGGCGACAAGCTCCTCGGACGGGCCGTGCGGGGTGCAGCGTGGGTCGCGCTCATAGGGGGCGATGGTTTCGCGGACAAAGGCTTCGACCTGGGCGGCGAGTTGGGTGGGATTCATCGCTGCTTCTCTCATCCTGTCATCGTCATCCCGCGCAGGCGGGAATCCAGAGCCACGAGCAAAGGCGTAGCCGATAGGGCCGGCCTCCACGCCGGCCCATGCCCAATTGCACGGGCTGCCTTCCGTTACCCTGGATCCCCGCCTGCGCGGGGATGACGGATTCGGGTTTGTCGGTGCCGGGCTCAGAAATAGCCCGGCTCTTCCCACCAGGGGAAATAATCGGGCATGCCGCTCGATACATGGTCCGGGAACGTCGCCGCACGCTTCTCGAGGAACGCCATCACGCCTTCGCGGGCATCCCCGCTTCGGCCACGGGCCAGTACCCCGCGGCTGTCGATGCGGTGCGCCTCCATCGGATGCGCCATGCCGAGCCCGCGCCACAGCATCTGGCGGGTGAGCGCGACCGAGACCGGGGCGGCGTTGTCGACGATCTCGCGGGCCAGCGCGCGGGCGGCGGCGAGCAGGTCGTCCGGCGCATGCACCGAGCGGACCAACCGCCCGGCCAGCGCTTCCTCCGCCCCCAGCAACCGCCCGCTCATGCACCATTCGAGCGCGCGATCGATCCCCACGATGCGCGGCAGGAACCACATCGACGCGCCTTCGGGGACGATCCCCCGTCGCGCGAACACGAAGCCGAAGCGCGCGGTGTCGCTGGCGAGACGGATGTCCATCGGCAGCAGCATCGTAGCGCCGATGCCGACCGCCGGGCCGTTGACCGCGGCGATCACCGGCTTGAGGCTCTCGAAGATGCGCAGCGTCAGCCGGCCGCCATAGTCGCGGGCATGCGGGCTGGCATAGTCGATCGAGCCGTCGGCGCGGATCGGCGAGTCCGGGCCGCCGGCGGCGTCGAACACCTTGGCGCCCATTTCCAGATCGGCGCCGGCGCAAAAGGCTCTCCCCTCGCCGGTAACGATCACCACGCCGACTTCATCATCCGCATCGGCGCGGTCGAACGCGTCGATCATCTCCTCCATCATCCGGATCGAATAGGCGTTGAGCTTGTCGGGCCGGTTGAGCGTAAGCGTTGCGATGCCCTCGGCGACTTCATAGCGGATCTGCGCATACTCCATCACTTGCGCACCGAGATCGTCTGGGCGTTGGTATATTCGAGCAGCCCTTCGGTGCCGTTCTCCACACCGATCCCCGATTGCTTGTGCCCGCCGAACGGCGCCCAGGGGGTGACGTGCTGCGCCTCGTTGATCCAGACGGTGCCGGTATCGAGCCGCTCGGCGATGGCGAGCGCGGCATCGGTGTCGGCCGACCAGACCGAGCCGGCCAGACCATAATCGCTGTTGTTGGCACGGGCGATCACGTCCTCGACATCGTCGAAGCGGATCAGCGGCAGGACCGGGCCGAAAGCTTCCTCGGCGACGACGCGGCTGTCTTCGGGCGGGTTGTCGACCAGGGTAACGGGAATGAAATAGCCCTTCCCTTCCGGCACTTCGCCGCCAGCGAGGAAAGTCAGGCCCTCAGCCTGCGCATCGGCGATCAGCGCCTTCACCCGCTCATATTGGGCGCGGTTCTGGACCGGGCCGAGATCGGTGCCCTGTTCGAGGCCGTTGCCGGTCTTCACCCGGTTGGCGATCGCGGTCAGCTCGGCGGCGAGCGCGTCATAGGCGCTGTCGTGGATATAGAGCCGCTTGGTCGCGATGCAGACCTGGCCGTTATTGCCGAAGGCCGACCAGAAGAGTGGCTCGGCGACCTTGGCGACATCGACATCGCCGAGCACGATCGCCGCGTCGTTGCCGCCCAGCTCGAGCGTGACGCGCTTGAGATTGGCGGCGGCGCTGGCCATCACCCGCTTGCCGGTGGCGGTGGAGCCGGTGAAGCTGATCTTGTCGATGCCGGGATGCGCGGTCATCCAAGGCCCAAGCTGATCGCCGCCGCTGACCACGTTGAACACGCCGGCCGGCAGATGCGGGCGCATCAGCTCGCCGAGCTTGAGCATGGTCAGCGGGGTGAAGGGCGAAGGCTTGATGACCAGCGTATTGCCGGTGAGCAGCGCGCCGGCGATCTTCCACACGCCGAGCAGCATCGGGAAATTCCACGGCACGATCCCGCCGACCACCCCGATCGGCACGCGGCGGGTCTCGGAGCGACGATCGGGCGTGTCCTCGTTCACCAGCACCGGGATTGCCTGTTTGGCGACGCTGGCGGCCCAGAAGGCAGCGCCCATCAGTTCCTCGGTCGCCTTGCCGACCGGACGGCCCTGTTCCTGGGTGAACAGCCGGGCAAATTGATCGAGATTCGTGGAAATCACTTCGGCGATCTTGGCGACCGCGGCACGACGCTGCTCGATCGGAGTCGCGCGCCAGCCGGGAAAGGCGGCGCGGGCAGCGGCGATGGCGGCGTCGAGCTCGGCCGCGCTGCAATCCGGGGCTTCCGCTACGGTTTCCTCGGTTGCGGGATTGAGCACCGGGATCGTCGCGGCGCCGGGCACGGGCTGGCCGCCGATCGTCATGGTGAAATCGCGGTCGAACGCGGTCATTTCCCTCTCCTCCAGACTCTGTTTGGCGCGAGCATAGAACAGCATATTTCGCCCTGCCACTATTTACTTAGTCAGGTGATTAAGTCCGTTGATCGCATTAGCCGAGGCTGGTACCGCTGATTCGAAAATGGACAGGAGCAGGATGATGGCAGCACCTACCGCCTATATTGTCGAAGCCGTTCGCACGGCGGGAGGGCGGCGCGGCGGCCGGCTTGCCGGATGGCACCCGGCCGACATGGCGGGCGAGGTTCTCAACGCCGTCGCCGATCGCAGCGGGATCGATCCGGCCGTGATCGAGGACGTGATCATGGGCTGCGTCAGCCAGGGCGGCGAGCAGGGCTTCCAGGTCGGGCGCAACGCCGTGCTCGCTTCGCGCCTGCCGGAGAGCGTGCCGGCGGTGACGATCGACCGCCAGTGCGGCAGCTCGCAACAGGCGATCCAGTTCGCCGCGCAGGCCGTGCTCTCGGGCACGCAGGACGTGGTGATCGCGGCGGGCGTGGAGAGCATGACCCGCGTGCCGATGGGATCGACCGGCGCGCTGTTCGCCCAGGCCGGGCTCGGTGGGCCCAAATCGCCACGCCAGGAAGCGCGTTATCCCGGCGTGCAGTTCAGCCAGTTCATGGGCGCCGAGATGATGGCACGGAAGCACGGCTTCACCCGCGAGCTGCTCGACGCCTATGCGCTGGAGAGCCATCGCCGCGCGGCGGCGGCAACCGAGCGCGGCGACTTCAATGCCGAGATCGTGCCGCTCGAAGTCGAGACGCCCGAGGGGGCGGCGCTCCATACCCGCGACGAGGGCATCCGCTATGACGCGACCGCCGAGAGCATCGGCTCGGTCAAGCTGCTCGCCGAAGGCGGGATGATCAGCGCGGCCAATGCCAGCCAGATCTGCGACGGCGCCAGCGCGGTGCTGATCGTGTCCGAAGCGGCGCTCAAGGCGCATGGTCTGACGCCGCTGGCACGCATCCACAACCTCACCGTCACCGGCGGCGATCCCGTCATCATGCTCGAGGAACCGCTGTTCGCGACCGACCGGGCACTCAAGCGCGCCGGCATGTCGATCGACGAGATCGACCTGTACGAAGTCAATGAGGCGTTCGCACCGGTGCCGCTCGCCTGGCTCAAGCATGTCGGCGGCGATCCGGCGAAGCTCAACGTCAATGGCGGCGCGATTGCGCTGGGGCATCCGCTCGGCGCCTCGGGCACCAAGCTGATGGCGACTTTGGTGCACGCGCTCCACAAGCGGGGCTTGCGCTACGGTCTGCAGACGATGTGCGAGGGCGGCGGCCTGGCGAACGTCACGATCGTCGAGCGGCTTTGAGATCATAGGAGGGGATGGATGAAGCTGGATAACACTATTGCCGCGGTGGTGACCGGCGGCGCTTCGGGGCTGGGAGCGGCAACCGCGCGGGCACTGGCCGCCAAGGGCGTGAAGGTCGCGATCTTCGACCTGCAGAAGGAAAAGGGCGAGGCCGTCGCCGCCGAGATCGGCGGGGTGTTCTGCGAAGTGAACGTGACGTCGGACGAGAGCGTCGATGCCGGCTTCGCCAAGGCACGCGCTGCGCATGGGCAGGAGCGCGTGCTGGTCAATTGCGCGGGCACCGGCAACGCGGTGAAGACCGCGAGCCGCGCCAAGGAAGACGGATCGATCCGCCACTTCCCGCTCGAGGCGTTCAACTGGGTGATCCAGATCAACCTGGTCGGCACCTTCCGCTGCATCGCCAAGTCGGCAGCGGGGATGCTGACGCTCGATCCGCAGGAAGACGGCGAGCGCGGCGCGATCGTCAACACCGCCAGCGTCGCCGCCGAGGACGGGCAGATCGGCCAGGCCGCCTATTCGGCGTCGAAGGGCGGCGTGGTCGGCATGACCCTGCCGATCGCGCGCGACCTGATGGGCGAAGGCATCCGGGTGAACACGATCCTGCCGGGCATCTTCGACACGCCTTTGCTCGCCGCCGCGCCGCAGCCGGTGAAGGATGCGCTGGCAGCCTCGGTCCCCTTCCCCAAGCGGCTCGGGCGGCCGGAGGAATATGCGGGGCTGGCGCTCTGCATGATCGAGACGGGCTATTTCAACGGCGAGGATGTGCGGCTGGACGGTGGTATCCGGATGGCGCCGCGCTGAGGCGCCTTCTTACCCCTCCCTGGAAGGGAGGGGCCAGGGGTGGGTCGCGGCCTGGCGATACTGTGACCCAAGGGACAACCGCGCCGCATCGCGTGCATCCACCCACCCCCACCCCTCCCTTCCAGGGAGGGGAGTTGAAAGGTCGCCATGCAGCCGTTGAAAGGCATCCGGATCGTCGAGATGGGCGGGATCGGCCCGGCGCCGTTCTGTGGGATGATGCTCGCCGATCACGGGGCGGAGGTGCTGTACGTCCACCGCCCCGGCCAGCCACCCAACCCGCGCGACCCGCTGCTGCGGGGGCGTACGGCGGTGGAAGTGGACCTCAAGTCGCCCGAGGGAATCGCGCAGGTCCGCGAACTGGCGGCAGGAGCCGACGGGCTGATCGAGGGATTCAGACCGGGGGTGATGGAGCGGCTGGGATTGGGCCCGGCCGAACTGCACGCCGCCAACCCCCGGCTTGTCTATGGCCGGATGACCGGCTGGGGACAGACCGGCCCGCTGGCCCAGGCGGCCGGGCACGACATCAATTACATCGCGCTGGCCGGCGCGCTCCACGCCTTTGGCCGGGCGGGCGAAAAGCCGACCCCGCCGGTGAACGCGGTGGGCGATTTCGGCGGCGGCGGCATGCTGCTTGCCTTTGCGATGAGCGCGGGGCTGCTCCAGGCGCGGATCAGCGGCCAGGGCAGCGTGATCGACTGCGCGATGACCGAGGGCGCGGCGCTGCTGATGAGCATGGTGTGGGGCTTCCGCTCCACCCTGGGCTGGCGCGACGAGCGCGGGGTCAACATCCTCGATACCGGAGCGCATTTCTACGACACCTATGAGACGGCGGACGGCAAGCATGTCGCGATCGGGGCGATCGAGCCGCAATTCTATACCCAACTCCGCGCGGTGACGGGGCTGGATGCCGACCCCGATTTCAATGCGCAGATGAACCCCGCCGCCTGGCCGGCGCTCAAGGACAAGCTGGCGGTGCTGTTCCGGACCAAGACGCGCGACGAATGGTGCGCGCTGATGGAGGGGACCGACATCTGCTTCGCGCCGGTGCTGTCGATGGCAGAGGCGCCGGCACATCCGCACAATGTCGCGCGCGGCGCGTTCATCGAGCGGGAGGGCGTGGTGCAGCCGGCGCCAGCGCCACGCTTTTCAGCGCCTCAGCTCTCGACCAGCTCGACCACCTCGAAATCATAGCCTTCCCAGCCGCGCTGCTTCGCGGCATCGGCCAGCGCGGCTTTCTTGCCCGTCGCTTCCTTGAGCGACTTGGCGTGCCCCCAGAACACTTCGGTCTTGCCGCCGCCGAGATGCGCGACGATGCGCCAGTAATGGGTGAAGGACGCGTTGGTCGGCCCGATCGTCTTCACATAGCCATCGGCCATGGTCGCGGTGAGGATGCGCTTTTTCTTCGCCATGCGGATACCCACATAGCGCAGCGAAACGGAGATTTGCATGACCGACTATCGCAAGACCGATGAAGCCATCGCCGCGCTGACCCCGGAGCAGTTCCGCGTGACCCAGCAGAACGGCACCGAGCGCCCGGGCACCGGCCCGCTGCTCAACAACAAGGAAGCCGGCATCTATGTCGACATCGTCTCGGGCGAACCGCTGTTCGCGTCGTCCGACAAGTATGAATCCGGCTGCGGCTGGCCGAGCTTCACCAGGCCGATCGCCAATGTCACCGAGCTGCGCGACACCAGCCACGGCATGATCCGCACCGAGGTCCGCTCGGCGCATGGCGACAGCCATCTCGGCCATGTGTTCGAGGACGGCCCGCTCGATCGCGGCGGGCTGCGCTATTGCATCAATTCAGCCTCGCTACGCTTCGTCCCCAGGGCGGAGATGGAATCCCTCGGCTACGGCGCCTACCTCGACCAGGTCGAGGACGTCGCCTGAGCCGAGTTGGCACCGAACCCCAATTGCGATTGGGGATCGGCGCCAAGCCGTGGCGTAATTCACCACAGACTGCGCGATCCGCCGGTGCCTCCCCCAGCGCCGGCGGGTCGTTTCGCATGTGGCAAGGCCCTTGCGAACGTCCTGGCGTCGCATTTCAGGGGGATTCGAGTTGACCATCCATTCCGCCATTCCGATCGCACTTGGCGAACGCCGTATCCTGCAACCAGGGCGATTGCGCTGGCTGCGGGCAATCGCCTGGATGCTGGGCATGGCCGTGCTGATCGGGCTCTCGCTGCGCGTCGCGATGGTGCCGGTGCAGCAATTGCTGCCCAAGGGCGACCCGATGCTGGGTCTTGTCGCCAGCGGCGTGGCCTGCCTGTTGGCGCTGGGTATCTACACGCTGCTCGTACGGCTGGGCGAGGATCGCTGGCCGGGCGAGCTGGCGCTGAAGCCGGCGGCGGGGCAGCTCGCGATCGGCCTTGGGCTTGGTTCGGCGATGTTCGTGGCGGTGATGACGATCCTGATCGGCGCCGGCCTCTACAGCTTCGAGTGGCACGGCGTCGCGCCGGCATGGCGCGGGCCGGGCTGGCGCTGCAATCGGCGGTGGTCGAGGAACTGCTGGTGCGCGGCGTGATCCTGCGCCTGTTGTGGCGCACGTTCGGGCCGGTGGTCGCCTTTGCCGCCTCGGCAGCGCTGTTCGGGCTGGGCCATGCGTTCAATCCCGGTGCGACCGTGATGAGTGTGGTGTGCATCGCGCTCGAGGCCGGGATCATGTTGGGCGCGCTGTACGCGCTGACCGGGCGGCTATGGATGTCGATCGGCGTGCATGGCGCGTGGAACTTCACCCAGGGCTATGTCTTCGGCGCAGCCGTGTCGGGCGGGAATTTCGGACCTTCACTGGCGCGCAGCATTGCACATACCGATGCCAACGTCTGGTTGAGCGGCGGCGGGTTTGGGCCCGAGGCTTCGCTGCCGGCACTGCTGGTGTGCACGGCGGTGGGACTGGTGGCGCTGTGGCTGGCGAAGCGGGCCGGGCGGTTTGGGCACAACACTGCCGCCTGACTTCCACCTTCGTCATTCCCGTACTACGTTAAGCGCTACATCGATTGTAGATTGAGGCCGAGACCCGGTGGCAGACACCATTGCCTGGCTAGAAGTCCATGAGAGCCTGTCTGGCTGGGCACAATTTCTTGGAGCAATGCTGGCACTGGTCGTGACTTACATAACTGCCTTCGCGCCTCATTGGCAAAGACGTCGCCAATTGAAGAATGCGGCGGCCCGCCTCCTATTGAATGGCTTCGAGGTTCTTGAAAGCTATCATCGAACGTCGGCGCACTTCTTGCCGACGGCCGTCTCGATACGTGCAGCAGGACTCAGCATGGTAACCGTCGCTAACGAAATTGATCGGTTTCCAATCTTTGAACTCTCGGATCAGGGGCCCAGATCGACGGCCCGTCACCTCGTTGCGGTCGGCGGCCAGCTCAAACTGATAAACTTGGTACTCGAGCCCATTGCAACAGACCTCGACGATCGCGACGGCACCTCAGAGGATCAAGAGATTATTCGCGAGCTCGTTGGCGGCCGGTTAGAACTCGTTGCAGCGATTATTTCAGGCAAGGATCTCAAACGGCCAGAATGGCCGAACTCGGCCTCAAACACACAGTAAGCTCTGCTCTTCGCGTAACGTTTATAGGAAGCTCAGGCAAACTACGGCTTAGCAAACGCCTTTGGCTACAACCCCCGCCCGATTACTTCCTTCATGATCTCGTTGGTCCCGCCGAAGATCCGCGAGACGCGGGCGTCGCGCCAGAGGCGGGCGATCGGGTATTCGTTCATATAACCGGCGCCGCCGTGGAGCTGCAGCGCGGCGTCGATGATCTGCCACTGGGTATCGGTGTGCCACAGCTTGGCGGCCGAGGCTTCCTCGGGGGTCAGCTCGTGGCGGAGATGGCGGGCGAGCGCCCAGTCGATATGGGCCCAGCCGATCTGCAGCTTCGCCGCGAGGTCGGCGAGGGTGAAGCGGGTGTTCTGGAAATCGAACACCGTCTTCCCGAACGCCTTGCGCTCCTTCACGAAACCGAGCGCCTCGTCGAAGGCGCGCTGGGCGCTGGCCTGGGCGCCGATCGCGATGGTCAGCCGCTCCTGCGGCAGATTGCGCATCAGATAGGCGAAGCCGCGGCCTTCCTGGCCGAGCATGTTGGTCGCCGGCACGCGGACATCCTCGAAGAACAGCTCGCTGGTGTCGGCGCCGTGCAGGCCGATCTTGTCGAGGTTGCGCCCGCGCGCGAAGCCCGCGCGATCGGCCTCGACCAGGAACAGGCTGGTGCCTTTGGCGCCAAGCTCCACGTTCGTCTTGGCAACGACGATCACGACATCGGCGGTCTGGCCGTTGGAGATATAGGTCTTGGTGCCGTTGATGACATAGTGATTGCCGTCGAGCCGCGCGGTGGTGCGGATCGCCTGCAGGTCCGATCCCGCGCCCGGCTCGGTCATCGCGATCGCCGCGACCTTCTCGCCCGAAACCATGCCGGGCAGCCATTCGCGCTTCTGCTCTTCCGAGCCATAGGCGATGAAATAATCGGCCAGCACGTCAGACTGGAGGGTGATGCCCGAGGGAACGCGCGCATAGGCATGCTCCTCCGTGACGATCGCGTTATAGGCGAAGTCGAGGCCCGGGCCGCCATATTCCTCGGGCACGGTCGGGCAGAGCAGGCCGGCGCTGCCCGCCTTGGTCCAGAAATCGCGATCGACGATGCCGGCCTCTTCCCAGCGATCGAGATGCGGGACACCCTCGGCAGCGAGGAAGCGGCGGACGCTTTCGCGAAACAGCGCCTGGCTTTCGTCCTGGCCGGTGCGGCGAGCGGTATCGAGCATCAGTTCACTCCCCTTTCGCGGCCGGCCCAGTATGGATCGCGCAGCGCCCGGCGCATGACCTTGCCCGAGGGCGTGCGCGGCAGGGCGGCGACGAAATCGACCGACTTGGGCACCTTGAACCCGCCGATCCGCTCACGGGCGTAGGCGAGGATAGAGGCATCATCGGGCTCGGCGCCGGGCTTGAGCACGACCACTGCCTTCACTTCCTCGCCCCATTTGTCGTGCGGGACGCCGATCACCGCGACTTCCTGGACGGCCGGGTGGCCGAAGATCGCGCTCTCCACTTCGGCGGGATAGATGTTCTCGGCGCCCGAGCAGATCATGTCCTTGAAGCGGTCGCAGATGTAGAGATAGCCGTCTTCGTCGAGATAGCCGGCGTCGCCGGTGCGCAACCAGCCCTGGCCATCGACCGTGTCCGCAGTGGTCTCGGGCAGGTTCCAATAGCCGACCATGTTGGCGACCGAGCGGGTCTCGACTTCGCCGACCTCGCGGACGGGGAGCGCGGTGCGCTCGGTCGGGTGGACGACCCGGATCTCGACGCCGGGCATCGGCAGGCCGGCGCCGCGCATCCGCTCGTTGCCGGCGGGATCATGGTCCTCGGGCGGCAGATAGACGATCGTCCCGCAGGTTTCGGTCATGCCATATTGCTGGGCGAAGCCGCAGCCGAACACTTCGGTCGCCTCGCGCAGCAGGTCGAGCGCGATCGGCGAGGCGCCGTAGAGGATGTAGCGCAGCCGGCTGAAATCGGCCTCGCGTACACCGGGCAGCATCAGCAGCATCTGGAGCGCGGTGGGCACGACGAACATCTTGGTGACGCCGCCCTGCGCGATCGCCTCCAGCACCGCGGCGGGGACAAACTCGCGGTGGACGATCGAGGTCGCGCCGTTGAAATAGCCGACGATCGCCCAGCCGACCCCGCCGATATGGCCGAGCGGAAGGGCGACGAGGTTGACGTCGCCTTCGAGCCACTCGTTCCACGGCATCGCCTGCGCCATGGAGTCGGTGCGGCCGCGCAGCAGGTTGCGGTGGCTGAGCATCACGCCCTTGGGCTCGCCGGTGGTCCCCGAAGTATAGAGCTGGAGCGCGACGTCATCGGCATCGACATCGTCGGGGATGGGTTGCTCGGGTGCGGCATCGCGCCAGGCGGCGAAGCTGCGGAAACCCTCGGCCCCGTCCTCCATCGCGATCGTCTCGCGGATCGTGTCATTGGCGGCGCATTCAGCGGCGCGACCGATCTGGTCGGGGCCGGCGAAGAGCAGGCTGACCTGGGCATTGGCGAGGATCGTGCAGATTTCGGCGGTGGCGAGCCGCCACTGGATCGGCACCACCACCACGCCGGCGCGGGCGGCGCCGAACAGCAGCTCGAAGAACTCGTCGCTGCCCTTGCCGAGATAGGCGATGCGATCCCCTACCCGGCAGCCGGCGGCGCGCAACGCGCGGGCAACCTGGTCACTGCGACGATCGAGCGTGGACCAGTCGGTATCGCGCCCTTCGAAGCGGGTGGCGATGGCATGCGGGCGATGTTTCGCATGATAGGCGGGGATGTCACCCAGCCGGGGCATCGCCTCGAAATCGATCCAGCCCGACTTGGCTTCCGCAACCAGTGTATCGCCCATATGCCGCTCCTCTCCGAGCCGGTTCGAACCGCGGGGGGTTTTTGCCCTCGAGCATTGTTTAATCGCTTGATTAAGCGATTCGCAAGTCAGGCGTCGGTTTCGGGCTTCACCAGCACGCTGCGCATCAGCAGATCGGTGACGTGCACGGCATAGGCCTTGCGCAGATCGTCATCGATATCCTCCACCCCAAAGGCGTAGCGGAGCGAGTGGCGGCCGATGAAGAGATGGTCGCACATGCCGATAAGCGAGAAATAGAACAGCATCGGATCGATCTTGCGGAAGATGCCCTCGGCCTCGCCCTGCTCGAGGATCGCCTTCTGCGCGGCGGCGAGCGGCCGGCTGAACCGCTCGGAGATGAAGCGTGCGGTCTCGCTGTCGGTCTCTACCGCAAGCGCGGCGACCAGGCGGTTCATATAGGGATAGCGATAATAGACCTTGATGATGCCGTGGACGTGGTGGCGCAGCTTCTGGCCGGCATCCATGTCGGCCTTCACCAGCCGCTCGAGATCGTCGAACGTGCCGCCGGCATCGCGCTCGAGCAGCGCCATGAACATGCCGAGCTTGCTGCCGAAATGATAACGGATCAGCGCGGCATTGAGCCCCGATTTCTCCGCGATATCGGCGAAGGTGATATCGACCGTGTTGCGCTCGATCATCAACGCGCTGGTCGCGTTGAGCAGTTGATCCGCCGAACTTGCCTCCAGTCGCACGACCGGAGCCTTTGCCTTGCTTGCCATTTCCGTACCTTAACCGGCGCGACACCGCCGCGCCAACCTCCCGTTATTGTCAGTTGGGCCGCGCGAAGCCCAGGGCGACCGCGCGTTGCACCGTGCGCAATCGACCATTCTCGCCCAGCCGGCTGCTGGCGCGGCGCATGTGAAAGCGGATCGTCGGCACCGACAGGCCAAGGATCGTCCCGATCTCGCCGTCCGTCTTGCCCGCCGCGGCGAGCTTGAGGCACTGGACCTCGCGCCGGGTGAGCTTGTGCTGGACGATATCGGTCGAGGCGTCGGGCCCGGCATTGCAGGTGGCGATGAAGCGCAGCGCCAGCGGATGGAGCACCGAAGCCTCGCGCTCGAACAGCGCGTCGATGTCGAGACCGGGCGTGGTCGTCGCCCAGACCACCGCGCCGATCACGCCGGCGGGGAGGTGGACGGGCGCGACGATCGCGCTTTCCACCCGGTAGCTGCGCTGCATCGCCTCGCGCTCGATCTGCGGTTCGATCCGCAGCGGCCGCCAGCTGCGGATCCGGCCCTGGTCGTAATAGAAGGGCTCGGCGAGATGGCGCGCGACCGAGACGATCGCGTTGCGCAGCGCGAAATCGCCCTGGGCCCAATAGGCACCCGCATCATGGGTGAATTCGAACAGCGCGCTGACCGGCGTGCCGTCGGCCAGCTGCACCGGCCGGGCGCTGCTGATGTCGGCGCAGGCGGCGATCAGCGGCAGGCCCATGCGGCGGCCATGCTCGACGATCCGGCCGGCCAGTTCCCAGGGCATATTCTGCGCGTCAGAGGCCATGTTCTTCCCTATCACATACGATAGCTGCACAGCGCTTTCCCTAAAGCTAATTATTCAAACAAACAACAGCCGGAAATCGACCCCGAAAATCGAGGCGGATCGGCGATATGGAGGGGAAGAGGATATGGCGATCAAGGCAGGCTTGCTGATGGGATCCGCGCTCGGGCTGCTGCTCGCCGCACCCGCGCTGGCGCAGGAAGCTCCGGCACCCAAGGCGGAGGGCCCGCAAACCAGCAATGACGAGATCGTCGTCACCGCCCAGCGCCGCTCGGAATCGATCAACAAGGTGCCGCTGGCGGTGCAGGCGCTCTCCGCCGACACGCTGAAGGACCTGCAGATCACCGATGTCGAGTCGCTCGCCAGCTCGGTGCCCGGCCTCCAGGTTTCGCCGGCCTATTCGGGCGTGCCGATCTTCACGCTGCGCGGCATCGGCTTCAACACCACCAACATCACCGCCACCTCGACCGTGGGCATCTATCAGGACGAGCTGGCCTATCCCTATCCGTCGATGGCCGGCGGGCCGATCTACGACCTGGAGCGCGTCGAAGTGCTCAAGGGGCCGCAGGGCACGCTCTATGGCCGCAACACCACTGCCGGCCTGATCGACTTCATCACCGCCAAGCCGGGCAAGGATTTCGCCGCGGGCGGCACGATCGAGGCAGGCAACTACAAGACCTACAATGTCGAGGCCTATCTGAACCTGCCGCTCGGCGACAATGCCGCGCTGCGCGTATCGGGCCGCGACGAGAACAGCGACGAGGGCTGGCAGATCGACCAGAGCCGCGGCGAGAAGCTGGGCAAGGTCAAGCGCTGGGGCGCCCGCGCCTCGCTGAGCTTCCAGCCGTCGAGCAAGTTCGAAGGGCTCATCACCGTCTCGGGCTGGCGCGACCGTTCGGATACCCAGGCCGGCCAGGCGATCAGCCTGAACCTGACCAACCGGCTCTCCGCCGCCTCCCCCGCCGTGGGGCCGGGCGACTTCAACTCGGCGGCTTTGCTCGCCTATCTGCAGAACAACCAGCCGACCCGGGCGAGCGATGCCGGCTGGCAGCCCGCCGGTGCACGCGCGGCGACGGTGGGCCTCGCCACCGGCATGGGACCGCCCCGCGCCAAGTCCGACTTCGTCTCGGCCCAGATGCGGCTGACCTGGTCGCCCAACGACCAGCTCTCGGTGATCTCGCTGACCGGATACAACGACTTCACCCGCAAGGACGTGGTCGATTTCAGCGGCGCGCCGTGGGAAATCGTCTCGACGCAATATGATGCGCGGATCAAGTCGTTTTCGCAGGAGCTGCGCTTCGAGGGCAATGGCCCGGGCTTCCGCTGGACGGTGGGCGGCTATTACGCGCATGACGACCTGCGCGAGAACAGCCGCTTCCTGATCGGCGAGAACAGCTCGGTCGTTTACCTGCGTCTGGCCGCGCAGGGCATCCTAGCCAATCCGGTGACCAATGCGATCTTCAATCCCGGCGGCTATACGCCTGCACAGGTGGCGGTCGGCTTCCGCGAAGGCGCGGGCCGGGCGAGCGGCTATAACGAGACATATAGCGGCTTCGCGACGGCCGAATTCGACCTGGGCAGCGGTTTCAAGATCAATGCCGGCGCGCGGCTTGGCATCGACCATGGCGAGCTGGACGGCTGCTCGGTCGATTACAATGGCAATTACCTGCCGATCGTGAACACCGCCGGTCGTGCCGTGATCTTCCAGAGCTATGGCCTGCTCGCGCCGATGGTGCAGAAGGACGGCTGCACCACCTATGATCCCGCGACCAACACCGACAAGCTGGTCCATTCGGTGCTCGACGAGAGCAATTTCTCGGGCCGCTTCTCGCTCAACTACCAGGCGGCGCCGGGCACCCTGCTCTACGCTTCGGTGGCGCGCGGCGTGAAATCGGGTGTGGTGCCGATCGTGCCGGCCAATCGCGCGGTGCAGTTCACTCCCGCCCGTCAGGAAAAGCTGACCGCCTATGAAGCCGGCATCAAGACCGCGGTGGGCGGGCGGCTGGCGCAGGTGAATGTCAGCGGCTTCTATTACGACTATACCGACAAGCAGTTCAGCTCGTACGTGGCCGACCCGACCTTCGGCGCGCTGCAGCGGCTGGTGAATATCCCGAGCTCGCATGCCTGGGGCATCGACGGCGAGATCACGCTGCGGCCCTCGCCGGCCTTCACCTTCGCGTGGAACGCGACATACCTGAAGACCAAGATCACCGACTATACCGGCGCCAACGCGGCAGGCATCCCGACCAACTACGACGGATCGGAATTCTCGTTCGCGCCGGAATTCTCGACCAGCGGCACCGCGACGCTCAACCTGCCGATCTCGTCGAGCCTGAACTTCCAGGCGACCGCCAACGCCACCTATCAGAGCGAGACCCACAGCGACTTCGGCGAGGACCCGCTGTTCCGGATCAAGGGCTATGCACTGGTCAATGGCAGCATCGGCATCGCCAGCGCCGACGGGAAATGGGGCCTTACGATCTGGGCCCGCAACCTGACCAACGAATATTACTGGACCTCGGTAGTGGACAACCAGAACCTCAACGTCCGCTATGCCGGCCGTCCGCGCACGTTCGGCGCCTCGCTGACCGCCGGTTTCTGATCCCGATGCGTGAGCAGGCCATCCCGCTTCCCCCCGGCCCCGCGCCCACCGCGGCGCCGGGGGGCAAGCGGATCCTGCCACGCATCGACTATTCCAATCCGCCAGGCGCGCCGGCGCTCTATCCGCCGGACTCGGTCGCCTGGGCAGTGTTCAAGAACCCCGTCGCTTTGTTCGTCGGCGGGATCGCGGCGGTGTTGCTCGAACTGGGCGAACCGCGGGTGCGTTCGGGCGTGTGGGAACATTCGATCTTCCCGACCGATCCGCTGACCCGGCTGCAGCGCACCGGCTATGTCACCCATGTCAGTGTCTATGCCCCCGCCAATGTCGCCACCAAGGTGATCACCGGGGTGACACGCATGCACGAACGCGTGCGTGGACAGACGCCGCGCGGTGAGACCTATCACGCCAATGATCCCGAGCTGCTCAACTGGGTGCAATGCACGGTAGGCTTCGGCTTCATGGAAGCCTATTCGGCCTATTGCCGGACGCTGACCCGCGAGGAGAAGGATCGGTCGTATGTCGAGGCCAAGCCCTCGGCCGACCTGTTCCTCGCGCATGGCGCGCCGCTGTCGGTTGCCGAGCAGCAGGCACAATTCGAAGCGATGCGGCGACGGCTGGAGCCGCACGCCATCATCGGCGATTTCCTAGACATCATGCTCGCTACCCGGGGCGTGCCGCTGCCGCTCCGTCCCTTCCAGGGAATGATGGTGCGCGCGGCGATCGCGTTGCTGCCGGACTGGGCACGCAAGACGCTGGAACTGGACGGCGAGGAATGGCGGCTGCGCGGCTGGGAACGCCGCACCGTCCGCACGCTCGGCGCGCTGTTCGAGCGGGTGCCGATCCCCGGCACCCCGCCGGTCGAGGCCTGCAAGCGGCTCGGCCTGCCCGCCAACTATCTCTATCGTCGCCGGAAAGCCTGATGCCCGAACGCTTCGAAGCCGATTACGTGATCGTGGGTGCCGGTTCGGCCGGCTGTGTGCTCGCCGACCGGTTGAGCGCCGATGGCCGGAACCGCGTGCTGCTGCTCGAGGCGGGTGGCGACGACCGGCCTTTGCGGGAACGCGGACAGTTCCTGTCGAACCTGATGATCCACGTCCCCGTGGGCTATGCGCAGACGCTGAAGGATCCCAAGGTCAACTGGCTCTACCGCACCGAGCCCGATGAAGGCACCGAGGGTCGCCGCCACATCTGGCCGCGCGGCAAGGTGCTGGGCGGCTCCTCCTCGATCAACGGGCTGCTGTATGTCCGTGGCCAGCGCGCCGATTATGACGGCTGGCGGCAGATGGGCTGCGAAGGCTGGAGCTGGGACGACATCGCCCCCTATTTCCGCCGCTCCGAGGACCAGCAGCATGGCGCCTGCGAAACGCATGGCGCCGGCGGACCGCTGAGCGTCACCGACCCCGCCGGATCGCATCCGGTGTCCGAAGCGGTGGTGCAGGCGTGCGAGGCACTTGGCTTGCCCCAGCGCGACATCAACGGGCCGGAGCAGGAAGGCGTCGCCTGGTACCAACTGACCGTGCGCAACGGGCGGCGCTGCTCGGCGGCCGTGGCCTATCTCCATCCAGCGATGCAGCGGCCGAACCTGCGTGTCGTCACCCATGCCCAGGCGACGCGCGTGGTGATCGAGACCGGCCGGGCCACCGGCGTCGAGTTCGTGCGCGGCGGCAAGCGGCTGGTCGCGCAGGCTGTGTGCGAAGTGATCCTGGCGGGCGGCGTGATCAACTCGCCGCAGCTGCTCCAGCTCTCGGGCATCGGGCCGGGCGAATTGCTGCGCGAACAGGGTATCGCGGTGGTGCGTGACCTGCCCGGTGTGGGCGAGAACCTCCAGGACCATCTGCTGATCTCGGCAAACTACCGGCTCAAGCCTGGCACCGTCTCGGTCAACGAACTCAGCCGGGGGCTGCGGCTTCTCGGCGAAGTCGCGCGCTATGCGGTGGCACGCAAGGGGCTGCTTACCCTTTCAGCCGCGCATATCGCCGCCTTTTGCCGCTCACGGCCCGATCTCGCCTCGCCGGACATCCAGTTCCACATCCTGCCCGCGACGGTGGACGGCGATGCGCTCGCCCGGCTGCAGAAGATGCAGCTGGAGAAGCTGCCGGGAATCAGCATCGCCGCCTGCCAGCTCCGCCCGGAGTCGCGCGGGACCGTGCGCATCCGCTCGGCCGACCCGCTGGCGCCGCCGCGGATCACACCCAATTACCTCAGCGATCCGCTCGACCAGGAAGTGATTGTCGCCGGCCTGCGCTGGGGGCGGCGGATCGCGGCGCAGAAGCCGCTGGCGGACTTCATCGACCACGAGCTTCAGCCGGGTGCCGAACTGCAGAGCGATGCCGATCTGCTGGCGCATGCGCGACGGGCGGGGACGACGCTCTACCACCCGGTCGGCACCTGCATGATGGGGCATGGCCCGCGCGCGGTGGTCGATCCCGAGTTGCGGGTGCACGGGATAAGTGGGCTGCGCGTGGTCGATGCCAGCATCATGCCCCGGATCGTCTCGGGGAATACCAATGCACCGACGATCGCAATCGCGGAGAAGGCCAGCGACATGATCCTGGCGACGGCTAAGGCGCGGGTGGCGGCTTAAAGCCTCGAGGCCCGCTCTCCACCAGCCGTCATCCCGGCGAAAGTCGGGATGACGATTATTGTGGCCCCAGCTCCGCCCGGATCGCTTCCCCATCGGCATCGATCCTCGGCGGCACCGCACCGTCCGGCACCGCCCGCACGCCGAAGCGGATCGGGAGCGGCATCTCGACATAGTCCCCCTCCTCCGGGTGCGTTCGCGCGCGGAAGAAGCCGGTCGCCGCCAAATGCGGGTCTTCGCGGATCGCATCGAGATCGCGGACCGGCATGCAGGGCACGCCGCCGGCATTGAGGATTCTCACCCATTCCGCGCTGGTCCTCGCCGGGGTGAAGCGGGCGATCTCGCCATAGAGCGCGCTGATATTGCGCAACCGGTCCATCGGCGTGGCAAAGCGGGGATCGTCGAACACTTCCGTCGCACCGAGCAACTCGAACAATTTCGCGATCGTCGCCGGCGTATAGGGCACGATGCTGACATAGCCGTCCGCGGTAGGGAAAGGCTGGCGGTTGGGATCGATCTGGCGCGGATAGCCGGCGGGCTCGAGCGGCGGATCGAAGGCGGCGCCGAACAGATGCTCCTGCAGCATGAAATGCGCGAAGCTTTCGAACAGCGGCACCTCGACGAATTGCCCCTCCCCGCTGCGCAGCCGATGGACCAGCGCACCGAGCACCGCCTGGGCGCCGTAGAGCCCGGCAACCTTGTCGGCGACCAGCGACGGCAGGTACCGCGGGGCCGGATTGCCGTCCGCACGGGGCAGCAGGGTGGCCGTACCGGTCGCGGCCTGGATTACGTCGTCATAGGCCTGCAAGCCGGCATAGGGGCCGCCCGAACCGAAGCCCTGGCAATGGACATAGACAATGTCCCCGCGCAGGCTGCGCACCGCTTCATAGCCGAAGCCGAGCCGCTCCATCGCCTCGCCGCGGACGTTGTGGATGAACACATCGGCGGCGGCGAGCAGGCGGCGCATGGTTTCAGCGTCCTCGGACACCTTCAGGTCGAGCGCGATCGCCCGCTTGCCGCGGTTGAGCGTGCAATGCACCGGACCCATCTGCCGCGCAGCAGCACGGGATCGGCCGAACTGCCGGGTCTGGTCGCCGCCCGGCGCCTCGACCTTGATGACCTCCGCGCCCATGTCGGCGAGCATCTGGGTGGCATAGGGGCCGAACACGATCGTCGTCATGTCGACGACGCGGATACCCTCCAGCATCATGCCGCCCGCTCCTGCACCTGCGCCGCCTTGGCGCGGACAAAGGCCGGGCGGGCACGCAATCGCTCCCAATAGGCGGCGACACGCAGCAGACCGCCGTCGCCGATGCGGAGGAACTCGGCGAGCATCAGCGCATAGCCGACCGAGATGTCCGCGGCGGTGAAGCTACCGCCCGCGACATGATCGGCTTCGGCCAGCATCGCTTCGAGGCCACGCAGGCGAGCGAGATACCATTGCCGGTAGTCGTCCGCGACCTGCGGCACCCGCCGCGCCTCGTCCTCCAGCATCGCGTAGCGCAGCACCAGGGTCTGCGGGAAAGTGAGCGTGGCCTCGCCGAACGAAAGCGCGTCGAGATAGGCCGCATAGCCGGGCTCGCTGGGAGCTATAGCGAAACGGCCGTCGCCCCGCGTAGTCGCAAGATAGTGGCAGATCGCGGCGGACTCGGTCATCCGTGCCTCGCCTTCCAGGAAGAGCGGGATGGTGCCGAGCGGGTTGAGCTCGAGATAGCCGGGCGCCCGGTCCCGCGGCGGGAAGGGCAGCAGTTCCAGCCGATATTCGGCTTCCAGTTCCTCGAGCATCCAGAGCACGCGGAACGAGCGGGCGTCGCGGCAATGATACAGGGTTGGGGTCATTATTGCGGGCTCCACTGGCCTTGGTCGTTGATCGTGCCGATCAGGCCGACCGGGAAGCGTGCTTCGCCGGTTATCAGCGCGAGCGTCTCGCTATCCTCGGCCGGCACCGTGGCTAGGGTGCGAGCGCCTTCGAGCGTGCGCAGCACGACCACGCCGCGATCGACCGATCCGTCGCGCTGGTACAGGATCGTCGCGCTTTCGAGCGTCGCCGGGCCGGGTTCGGGCTCAACCAGTTCAGGCACCGGCCCGTGGCGGGCATCCGCTGCGGCCTGCACCGAATAGCCGGGAGCGATCGGCGCGCCGGGCTCGCGCGACAGGACAAGCGCATGATGCTTGGTGACGAACTCGCCCTGGCCGTAGAGCAGCCCGGTGCCGCCACCGCGCAGCACGCGCACCATCGCGCAGGCGGCGTGCAGCATATAGTTGCTGAGCGGACCACCGAAGAAGGTCAGGCCGCCGGTGACGCTCGGTTCGACATCGGGGCCGAGGCCCAGGCTGCGGCGCGCCATCTTGGGGACGCAGGGGAAGCAGCTGTACAGCTCGAGCGCGTCGAAGCCGCCGGGCGCCAGTGCCGATGCTGCCGCGAGCACTGCGTCCTGCGCGGGGCTGGCGGCGAACCCATCCCGGGCGAGGAAGTCGCGCGGCTCGCTGGCCGCCGCGCCGCCGAGGATGTGGGTCATGCGCTCGTCGGGGATGCCGGCCGCGCGGGCGACCTCAAGGCTGGTGACGATCACCGCCGCACCCTGGTTCACCGCCGGGTTGGCAACCATCAGCTTGGTATAGGGCCAGGCAATCAGCCGGTTGGCCTCGGAAGGTGTGACGATCTCGTGCGCGGTCGCGGCCTTGCGCATCCAGGCGCGGGGGTTCTCGGCGGCGACCTTGGCGTATCGCGCCCAGAGCGTGCCCGACTCCGCCCGCGCTTCTTCCGGCGACTGGCCCCAGGCGGCGGCGCTGGCCATCTCGAACAACGGATAGACCTGGGTAGGGGTCGACAGGCCGTGGCGCAGCGCGAGCGGGTGGACGATGTCGGCCCCGCGCAGCGGCGAGGGTGCGTCCCTGGCGAAGGGCGTCCAGGGTGGCGTCTCGCCTTCGCGCTTCGCCCGCGCCGCACTGTGCTGCGCCTCCGCGCCGACGACCAGCGCGACCCTGCTCTCGCCCCGGGCGATCCGCAGCGCCGCTTCGTGAAGCAGGCGGACCGGGGATTCGCCACCGACCTCGTGAAAGGCCTGTATACGCGGCGCGATGTCGAGCTCGGCGCAGAGCGACGCGGCGACATCCGCATAGCGCCAGCTGACGATGCTCACCACGTCAAGTGCGTCGACCCGGCCGAGCAGCCCGCCACCGGCATCCGCGTCGGCAGAACGCGCGGCCTCGGCCATCAGCGCCAGCGGCTCCCTGGCCGACGAAATCGCGAAGGGGCGGTCGATCGACTCCCCGATGCCCACCATGACGGGCGTGTCCGGCGCCATTTTCCTCTCCCTGGTCGCCCGTCCGGTATCGCCGCCTGCCCCGGCATGCGGAACTATCACTAGCGATAGCAGCGCATTTCCGCGGTTCGGCTATGCTGCGCCTCGGAGAGCGGAAACCGCTCCCGATGGAGAGGAGAGAGGGCCGAATGCATCCCTGCGTCCACGCCGAAACCGCGCCGGAGAAGCCCGCGCTGATCCTGGCCGAGACGGGCCAGGCCCTGACGTACGGCGAGCTCGAAGCCCGCTCGAACCAAGCGGCCCAGCTGTTCCGCGCGCTCGGCTTTCAACCGGGGGACGCGGTCGCGGTGCTGCTGGAGAACCATCTCCGCTTCCTCGAGATCGCCTGGGGCGCGCAACGGGCCGGGCTGTATTTCGTGGCTGTATCCTCGCGGCTGACGGCGAGCGAAGCCGCGTTCATTGTGCAGGACAGCGGCGCGCGGGCGCTGATCTCTTCCCGGGCACTGGCATCGGTTGCGAGTGCGGTAGCGGCGGAAGTGGCGCTGGACGACGTCGCGCTGTTCATGCTCGACGGCGCCGTGCCGCCCTTCCGCGCCTGGGAAGCCGAGGCCGGCGCAATGCCGGCCACGCGCATCGCCGACGAGCGCGCCGGCACCGACATGCTCTATTCCTCGGGCACCACCGGGCGACCCAAGGGCATCCGCCCGCAGCTGCCCGAGACCGACATCACCATGCCCAACGCCATGGTCGGCATCGCCCGGCATGCGGCGGTGGACGGCGATACCGTCTATCTCTCCCCGGCTCCGCTCTATCATGCCGCGCCCTTGCGCTGGTGCATGGCGGTGCATCGGCTGGGGGGTACCGTGGTCGTCATGCAGAAGTTCGATCCCGAGCAGGCGCTCGCGCTGATCGAGCGGCACAAGATTACGCACGCGCAGTGGGTGCCGACGCACTTCATCCGCATGCTCAAGCTGCCCGAAGACGCGCGCAGCCGGCATGACCTGACTTCGCTCCGGATGGCGATCCACGCAGCCGCGCCCTGCCCGGTGCCGGTGAAGCAGGCGATGATCGACTGGTGGGGGCCGGTGCTGCTCGAATATTATGCCGGGACCGAAGGCAATGGGCTGACGATGATCGGCGCAAAGGACTGGCTGGCCCATCCAGGATCGGTCGGCCGTGCGGTGCTGGGGACGATCCGGATCTGCGACGAGGACGGCGAGCCGCTGCCGACTGGCGAAACCGGGCTGGTCCATTTCGAAGGCGGGCCCGGGTTCCATTATCACAACGATCCCGAGAAGACTGAAGCCGCCGCGAACCAGCATGGCTGGACCACGCTGGGGGATGTCGGCCATGTCGATGCGGAAGGGTTTCTCTACCTTACCGACCGCAAGAGCTTCATGATCATTTCCGGCGGAGTGAACATCTATCCGCAGGAGATCGAGAACCTGCTGGTGCTCCATCCCAAGGTGGCCGATGTGGCGGTAATCGGCGCTCCCCACCCCGATATGGGCGAACAGGTTATCGCGGTGGTCGAGCCAGGGGAGGGATTCGAACCCTCCTCCGCGCTTGCCGAGGAACTGGCCGAATGGCTCGCCCCGCAGCTCTCCCGCGTGAAGCAGCCGCGGCGGATCGATTTCGTCGACCAACTGCCGCGCCACCCCACGGGCAAGCTCTACAAAAGGCTGCTGCGCGACCGCTACTGGGCGCAAGTCGAGGCCTGACCGATTCAAGGAGCGGCCGGCCTGGAAACCGGCCGCCCAAGCCAGCCAGACGAAACCCTACATTGCAAGGCGCTCACAGCGTCTTGAGATACTCCAGCAGCGCCAGCCGCTCGGCATCGGTGAGCGACTGGGTGAAGGTATGGCCGCCATTGCCGTCGCCATAGAGATTGCTGTTGAAGCTCATCCGCGAGCGGATCTGCTCATCGGTGATCGGCGGCGGCGTCTGATAGGCCAGGTTGAGATAGCCCGCCGCCGAATTGGCGAAGGCCGAATAGAAGCGATCCGGCGTCGCCTGGCCGTTGCACGGCTGATAGGGCGGGACCGAAGGCGAGCTGCTGCAATTCAGCGTCTCGTACTTCCAGCCGAGCTTGGCGAAGTCGTAGGACGCATAGCTATAATCATAGCCCTGGTTCTTGCCGCCGATGCCCGCCGGCGAATAGGGCCGCTTCCACACCGCCGGACGATCCGAAGGCTTCAATATGCCCCAGATATCGGGGACGCTGCCATTGTGCAGGAACGGCCCGCCCGCCCAGGCGCCATAGAGCGGCGGCGAGACATAGCCCTTGGGCTCGACCCATTCGTTCGGCCCGAGCGGCGAATAGATCGGCCCGCCATTGTCGTAGACCGCGCGATAGACCCGGCGGATCGAGCTGGCGATCAGCGACTCCACCGGATAGCCGTACCAGCTCGGGCTGAGCGAGTTGTATGCCCACCAGCTGCTGTTCCAGGCGCGGCGCTGGCGCGGATCGGCGAACAGGTTGAACCGGCGCGGATCGGTCTGGATCGTCTCGATCGGCGTGACATTGCCCGGCAGGCCCTTGAGCCGCGGATCGGGCAGATAGGCGGTGTCGTTGGCATAGCGCGGCGAATAGACGCCGTGGCAGCTCGCGCAGGAGCCGTTACCCGGCTGGCGCGGAATCTCGACATTGGCGCCGTTCGCCCAGAGATCGCGCTGGTGGAAGATCACCGCACCCTGCTCGGCCAGCGGCCGATCGATCGTGCCGGGATATTTGGGCGCCGAGAGCGAGAGCAGGAAGTTGTTGATGTCCTCGAAATCGCTCTCCAGCGCGCGCCGGGCAGTGGCATCGCGGGTGAGCGTGGCGACGCCGAACGCCATTTCCGAATGGACGTTGTCCGAGGTGAGCGAGCCGTCCCAGAATTGCCGCGTCTTGAAGGCGCGGTTGAACCAGGCCGGCGCCTTGGTCATGCCGCCGGCGGGCGTGTCGGGCGTATATTCGAGCAGGCTGGGGGCGAGCTGCAGCGTGTCCATGTCGAACAGGGCGGGCAGCAGGGTGATCAGGCCGATCGCGTCGCTGGAGCCGCGGCCGTCGCTCCACGGGATCGGCAGCGCCAGACCGAGCCAGGTGACCGGACTGGTGCGGAACAGGTCCGAGGCGAGCAGGCCGGCGTCATTGGCGCTGTTGGCCAGGCCCCAGGTGAAGCCGGACTCGCTCGCATTGCCCAGCCGCGAGTCATGGCAGGCCGAGCAGGACGCGGTGATCGTGCCGGTCCATTTGCCGTCATCGCCCTTGCCCTGGATCAGGCCAAGCGGAAGCTGGCCCGAGCCGCCATTGGTGGTGTTCGGATTCTCGCCCGGCAGCGGATAGGGATTTCGGAAAGGCGCGGGATAGAAGCCGTAGCGCTTCTCGACCTGCTCGTTGAAATCGGCGGGCTTGGAGGAGAGCCCCCAGACCGCCCAGAGCTTGTCGTAATCCTGGGCGCGCGAGAAGGGCAGGAAATATCGCCGCGTCTCGAGGTTCTGCTTGCCGCGCGCGACGCTGGCGCGCCACGCGCCACAGGTGCTGGGCCGCGCCGGCAGCCGGTTGACCCAGGGCGCGCCGGGGTTGTGCAGGTTGGTGAAGAAGGAATTGAAGCGGACGGCGCCGTTCGGGTTCGCATTGACGCTGGGCACGATGAGCGTGCGCGGATCGACCGGCAGCGGCGTCGCGTCCGACTTGCCGGCACACCCGGCCGCCAGCGGCGAGCGGATCGCGGCTTCGTCGAGCAGCGGCTGGGTCTGTGCCAGCGCGGCGGGGGCAAGCGTGAGGGGTATCGCAGCGCTTGCGAGCAGGGCAGTCCAGTTGGCCATCGCACCTCTCCCATTGTCGCCGGTCACCCCTGCGGACGAGCCACATGTGCCGGCATTTGATCGGAAAATGCTGCGGGGGTGGGCAGGCGGCAAGCTGGCGAACGTGGCAGGTTTGGGGGGACACCCGCTCCTCCGACCGTCATCCCGCCCTGATCGTCAAACCCCCCCTGGGGGGGGTGTGGGGGGGGTGGGGGTGGGTGGGCGTAAAAACCACCGGGGGGGGGGGGGTTGGGTTACCCCGGGGGCCGCCCGGGGGGGGGGGGTTGTTTTGTCCCTGTCGCTCACGCCCTTCGTATTTTTCCTGCGCATGGCGCGCGCCGGCAGCGCCGAGGCGGGGCTGACCGCCT